>CADCPV010000348.1 GCA_902803345.1 uncultured Eubacteriales bacterium
CCTATTTACCTATGGTATAATCGGGTAAATGAAAGGAGGCGCCCCATGATTTCCACCAAAGGACGCTACGCAATCCGGGTGATGCTGGATTTAGCGGAACATGACAACGGGACCTATATTCCCTTGAAGGATATCGCCGAACGGCAGGAGATTTCCAAGAAATACCTGGAGATCATTATGAAAGACATGGTGACGGGCGGGCTTGTCGCCGGCGCCTCCGGAAAGGGCGGCGGCTATAAGCTTCTGAGAAAGCCCGGGGAATATTCCATCGGAGAAGTGCTCGAAAAAACAGAGGGCACCCTTTCCCCCGTTGCCTGCCTGAAGGACGGCGGAGTCGAGTGCCCCCGGAAAAATATCTGCCAGACCCTCCCCATGTGGGAGGAATATGATGAACTGCAGCGTCAGTTTTTCAATGGAAAGAAACTGACGGATCTGATGTCAGGATCTGATACTGCTTCGTCCTGAAATCCGCCCGGAGAACCGCGCTGATCCCTTCGTTGTCCCAGCGCATTTCGATCTTCCCGTCGTCCCCGCCGGAGCACGAAAAGCTTCCGTTGAAGGCTTCGCACTGATTCCGGAAACGCATGACCTCATACAGGCGCTGCAGGAAAGGCGCTTTAATCCTTTCCCGGATTTCTTCTTCGGTGAAGTTGTGCCGGTTCACTTCCCGGCCGCCCGTTCCCGTAAGAAGGCAGGAGAAATCATTCGTCCCTGCTAAAAGTCCGACGTAGTAAATCTGCGGAATTCCGGGCGTAAAGAGCTGAACGATCCGGGCCAGAAGATACGCGTCCTCGTCTTCATCCATCGCACTGAAGAAGGTACCGCCGAGCTGGTAAATCTTCTCCTTCCCCGCACCCATCCGAATGCGGCTTGACCAGAACATATCGCGCTCCTGCATTTCCTGCGGGAGCTTTTTGAATTCGCGGATATAGCGGTCGCGGACAATCGTGCTGATCGAATCGATCTCCTCCTCCGTGAGGAGTCCCGCCGCATCCACGACTCCGATCCCATCGTGGGTGTCAAGCGTCGTTACCTGGTTGTGCGGGCAGATCTGAAGCCAGTGAAGAAGCCGGTCGGTCCGTCCGAATTCGAGCCCGTGCAGCAAAAGAAGCGGCAGCGCAAAATCATAGACATAGTGCCCGCGCTCCGCAAGTTTCAGCTGGATCCGGTACTCTTCATGGATCTCCGCAAACATCCGGCAGCCGGACTCTTTGAGCGGTTTCGTACTGATCTCCAGCACATCCCAGATCTCCGGTTCCACGAAAAAGCAGCTCGTTCCCGGCACCTTCGATGCATAGGCGAAAGCATCGAAACGCACCATCGGCACGAAGGATGCGAGTTTTTTCAGATTCCGGTCATAGTATTCCTGCGTTGCCCGGGCATGCGGGTTGATGTCCACCTGTTCCTCGAAAAAGGTACACCAGAGGTTCACTTTTTCACCGTTTTTCAGCGTAAACTCGCGCTTCGGACCGCCGGGCTTTCTCAGATACAGCACCTTGAGGTCCTGCTCCGTCGGTTCCTTTTCCGGCCAGAATTCCTCCCAGTGAATGAACATGTCGCGGTATTCGGAATCCTCGCCCTTCTCCATGTAATCCTGAAACTCGCGGCTTCGGATCGAGATATGGTTCAGCATGAAATCCGCGGCGAGAAAATACTTTTCGGAAAGCCGCCGGATATCGTCATAAGTGCCGAAGCGCGGGTCGACGGAATCATAATTGATCACGGCAAAACCCCGGTCTCCGGAGGAAGGGAAAAAGGGCAGGATATGAACGCCCGCGATAATCCCGGAGAAACATTCATCCAGCGTCTTCTCTAACCTTTTCAGATCTCCGCCGAAACTGTCGGCATAGGTGATCAGCATGCATTTATTTTCAATCGGCTTCATGTGCTTTTCTCCAGGGTTTACAGGATCTCCTGATCTTTCATCCCGACGCCGGCCGGGAATTCATGGACTGCGTTGACCGCTTCCGCTTCTTCCTTCGTGAGATCCATTTTGGACCAGTCGATGTATTTCTCATAGCCTGCATAGTCGCTGATGCGGATGCTCGAAAGACGCCCGTCTTCCCCGCGCATATAGGCCGCAATGCCGGAAAGCGCTACCCGCTGCAGATCCTCACGACC
>CADCPV010000349.1 GCA_902803345.1 uncultured Eubacteriales bacterium
CCGTCCATCGGGCGGCTCTCTTTGAGATAGCTCTTCACGGTTTCACCGAAGCGGATGCCGACCTTCTGGGAGGTATCGGTCGCGATGCGTTGTGGTGAATCCGGCATGAATGGGTTAGGCAGGCGCAGATTGACCACCTCATCGATGAACGCGCGGGGACTGAGAATGCCCGGATCGTGCACGACGGGCAGGCCTTCCTGATAACCCAGGCGGTGCACCAGGTGCACGAGCTCATCGTCCTTCATTTCATCGCAGATCAACGTATAACCAAGAAGACAGCCATAGACCGCCAGCGCCGTATGGAGCGGGTTCAGACATGTTGTCACTTTCATCTGCTCGGTTATATTGACCGTTTCACGATCTGTAAAGTAAACGCCGGCTTCCTCCAGCGGAGGACGTCCGTTCGGAAACCGATCCTCAACCACAAGATACTGCGGCTTCTCCGCGTTGACGAAGGGCGCGACGAACGAGCCCCTTGGCGTCTCAAGCGGAGCCATGTCTTCAATTCCTGCGTCTTCAAGCATTTTCTGCACGACGGGCGCGGGCCGCGGCGTGATCTTATCGATCATGCTCAGCGGGAAGGAAACCTGTTTGCCATCCCTCAGCCAATCGATGAAACCTGTGGGCACGAAGTCCTTTTCCAGCCAGGCGTACGCCACCTCCATCACACTCTCCTGCAGCTTTTCACCATTGCGGCTGCAGTTATCCATACTGACAACCGCCAGAGGCTTCGCACCGTTCTGATAGCGGTGAACTAAAAGCGCCGTAACAATGGACATGGCGTGCCGCGCGCTTTCCGGGCCATTCTCGAAATCGCCGGCGACAACGGGCAGAAAAGAGCCGTCCATCTGCTTCAGGGCATAGCCCTTTTCCGTGATGGTGAAGGAAACCATTTGAAGTGACGGCGATGCGAATATTTCTTTCAGCCGATCGTAATCGGCTTTTTCCTGCGGCTGGGCCGCAAGCGCTTCCGAGACAGAGGCGATGATCTCCTTGTCAATGGTGGCGTCGGAATTCAGCGTTACGTTCATCGTAAGATTGTCGTAACCGCCGTAGATCATGCGGATATTATCCAGGTCAAAGGTATCGGCTGCCACAATGCCGCATTCCGCCTTTCCGGCGTTGAGCAGGCGCTGCTGCAGCTCGGCAATAAACGCACGGAAGATATTTCCTGCGCCGAAGTGCACCCAGATTGGGTTGGCCTTTGTCTGTTTCCGCATGGTTTCGATGTCAAAAGCCGGCAGACGCACACCGGCCTCATTCCACTCTGCAATATCCCAAAGCGTATCCAGCTTCATTTTCATGGTCTGTTTTCCCCCTTTTTTCCAGCCGTTTTGAATCTCTGAGGTGCTGCCGCAACTATCATACCACGACAGCCGCTCTTCTGTCCACACATATAAAGTGAAAACGCATGCGCGGCAAACCCAAAACCTGTCCATATCGTTGACTTTTACGAACAATTTTGTCATAATGAGATCATGGATATATTGAACCAGTTGTGACCGTCTGCGCGCAGCGGCTGCAAAATGAAAAAACATTTTTTGAAAATACGACAGCGTTACAGGAGGAGGCCCGAAATGAAAGAGAAAGAATACAGTTTATACGCACCAGGCGAGTACCGGTACCCTGCGGCATACGGTTTTGAACCTTTCCTGCATACTTACCTGCATGAAGATGAGGAGATCCGGCCGGTTCTGATGATTGCGCCCGGCGGCGGCTACCGCTTTGTATCTCCCTCAGAGGGAGAAATTGTAGCGAGAAGCTTTTATGAGAAAGGCTGGAATTGTTTTGTGCTGACTTATTCGATCAATATGATGGATCTTGCGCCTTTAAATGAGCAGCCGCTTCATGACATTTCCCGGGCTGTCCGCTTTGTGCGGAAACATGCTTCGGAATTCTTCGTGGATCCCATGAAACTTGCGGTCTGCGGTTTCTCGGCAGCGGGACATTTGTGTGCAAGTCTCGCAGTACATTATATGGATGATACGGAGCCGAATCCGGAGTACAGTGAAATCAGCAACCGGCCTCAGGCAGCGGTTCTCTGTTATCCCGTCATCACCTCTGGCGAATACGCGCACCGCGATTCCTTCACGGCGCTTCTCGGAGCCGATGCTTCCCCGGATATGCTTCACTACATGTCGCTGGAGACACAGGTCACTAAGGATACGGTCCCCTGTTTCCTCTGGCAGACGGTAACAGACGAACTCGTTCCGGTTGAAAACAGCTGTATGATGGCCCAGGCACTGAAGAAAGAAGGCATTCCCTTTGCGCTGCACCTTTTTACCGACGGAGCACACGGCATCTCAGTCGCAACACAGGATTGGGCAGATCACAAGTATGCGGCACCGTATACGATGGCTCAGACCTTTGCTTTGGCCGACGCTGTCCAGGCAGGAAAAATACCGCTTCCGGAAGAGCAGAAAGCACGTTTTTTAGGGATGATTTCCTTCTTCAAAGGAGAAATTCCGCCGGATCTTGCAGATCAATTTCGATCGGAGCCGAACGAAGAAGCAGCCGTCTGGACATCACTCGCAGATCAGTGGCTGAGAAAGATTTTCAACAGCGGGATTTGAACAGGCACAAAAACATTTACCACAAAAAA
>CADCPV010000350.1 GCA_902803345.1 uncultured Eubacteriales bacterium
GGGCGGAAGCACGAAACCGAAGTTTGCAAAACGGCTGATGGCTTCATAGCGCGGATCCGATTTGTACTCATCCGGCGCTTCCGTCTCCGGTGCTGTCGTAGTTTCTTCAGGCGCTTCCGATGTGTCCAGTTCGAAATGAATCGGAACCACTTCCGCTCCGCTTGTCTGCGGTTCCTCCCGGAGGATCCGTTCCGCTTCACTCGCGTTTTTCCTTGCACCGCGGACATTCAGGATCAGAAAGACCACGTTGAAGATCAGGAGAAAAATGAGCACCGCACTGAGAATCAGGTAGAACATACGCTGCCGTTTGCGGCGCAGCATCCGCTTCCGCTGGAGTTCTGTCAGCCTGTCATTCATAAGGCACCTCTCCGGCAGAGTTCCTGCGAAATCTTATAGGAGCTTGCAGCGCCGATCACAACAACCATGCCGCATTCTCCCCTGTTAATCCGGTCGAGCACTTCCGAAATGATCTTTTCCGAATCATCCTCCTGGAGGATTTTCGGGGAGGCTGCTTCCCAGTCTGATTTCGAAAGCGGTGTCACATCCTTATGCACTTCGCGCCCGATATGGGTTTTCGCGATGATCACCTGATCCGCGATCGTCAGCGCACTGACATAATCGTCAAACATCAGCCGGAGCCGCGAGATCTGGTGCGGTTCGAAAACGGCCAGGATCTTCGTGTCCGGATAATAGTCGCGGCACATCTGAAGAAGCGAGCGGATTTCGGTCGGATGATGCGCATAGTCGTCAAAAACCGGCACATCATGAACCATCCCGACACAGTCAAAGCGGCGGCCGACGCCGGAGAAATTCTGAAGCGTCCGGGCCGTATCGTCATCGGAAACACCGTGGCTTCTTGCAAGAAGTACGGCAGATACTGCATTCTGGATATTGTAATCGCCCGAAAGCCGCATGGTAAAGTGAACGGTTTCGCCGTCTTCTGTCAGAGCGAACATGGTATGACCGATCTTTTTCTCTTCCGCGCGGTAACCGGCAACGCGGTACGGAAGCCTGCAGAAAGAAAAATCCTTCTTAGGATCACGGGTAAAGATTTCAACCGAGACATCTTTCATGGAGGGAGCATCCTGCGCCATCTCAAGAACCGTAAGCGCACCTTCGCTGTCTCCGTTCAGGATGAGATGCCGGAGCTTTCCGCCCTTCGTCAGGAAATCACAGAAGCTCTGCAGCACTTCTTCGAAGGAAGCGTAGCATTCCGGATGGTCCATTTCCACGTTTGTGAGAAGTGCAGTTTCCGGATGATAATGATGGAAATTGCGGTTGAATTCGTCCGCCTCGCAGATGAAAAGATCCGATTCGCCCGCTCTTCCGCCGGAGCCCCACTGCCGATAAACGGAACCGCCGACGCAGGTCGGCGAAAGCCCGGCGTCGATCAGGATTTCAGAACTCAGGAAGGTTGTCGTCGTCTTTCCGTGCGTTCCGGCGATCGCCGTCACACACTTCCCTTCCTGCAGGTACTTTCCCATGAATTCCTGCCAGGTCATGAGAATTCCCCGCTCTTTTGCGAGACGCAGCTCCGGGTTGTCCGGCGCAATATCAAAAATCGCCGGGGAAACCGCAACGACATCCACATCCGCCGAAAGATGTGCCGGATGATGGCCGGATTCGATCCGGATGCCACGCTTCTTCAATTCCCCTGCATAATAAGAGTCCGTCTGCATATCGCAGCCGGAAACAGAGAATCCGAGATCGTGCGCCACCATTGCAATCGATGCGCAGCCCGATCCGCAGATTCCCATAAAATGTACATTCAGTCTGTGATCCGTCATTCTTTTCACCTGAAATAAAAGATTACACCGAATAAAGAGTATAACACAAGTACCGCCTGATTTCCAGTAGGAAATGCAGGCGGCCGAGAATTTTATGCAGTCATGCGGAAAATCAGCATTTCCACGGACATGTTTTCCTGCAGATCGCCGGATTTCACTGCAAGCTCCAGGTTGAGTGCTTCGTTCAGAAAACCTTCCAGCGATGCGATACTGTAGCGGCCGGCTTCCTGCAGAATCTTTCCTGCGATAAAGGGACGCAGCTTCAATGCTGCTGCCATCTGGTCCCGGGAACGGCCTTCACGCTGCATCCGGAGCACCAGCATCATCTGATTGAGCTGCCGTGTGATCAGGTACAGAATCCGCATCGGCGCTTCCTTCAGCGCCAGAAGATCATAATAAAGATCCAGCGATTCCACACGCTTCCCCGAGGAAACGCGGTCAATCAGGTCAAAGACCCGGTTCTGGAGACTTTTTGTCACGACAAGATCGACGTCTGAAGTTTCAATTGTGCCCTTTTCGCTGCAGTAATCCAGAAGTTTCTGAAGTTCATTCTCCATGGTCTGCATTTCGGGATCGCAGATCTCAAAAAAACGGCGGAAGGCGTCTTTTGTCACCGAAAGCTTCCGCTGCCCGATCTTTTTCAGCACCCAGTCCGAAATCATCCGCTCATCCGGGTGGTTCAGCTCCGCGATATAGCCTTTGTTTTGAACCGCCTTATAAAGACGGGTCCTCTTGTCAACTTCCTTCTCCGAGAAGATCACACAGGCTGTCGGCGGAAGTTTTTCGATCCACTCATCGTATCCTTCGGAAGCCTGTTTGAAAAGGCCGGTATCCTCCAAAAGCACGACGCGCCGGTCCGCGAAAAACGGCAGGGTATCCGTAAAATCCCGGAGTTTCATGAGATCCGTGTCCTTCCCGGCAACGCTCATCGTGTTCATCGTATCGCCGTCCGAAGCCGCCTGGAACAGACGGTTTTTATACTGTGAGACAAGGTAGTCTTCATCTCCGTACAGCAGGTAAACCGGTAAGAAGCTTTTGTTTTTGATATCACTGGCGAGCCGTTTCATTGTATGCACATCTCCGAAAATCAGATGGTTCCCGCGCTTTTACGCTGTCAGAAATTGTACCACATGCGCCGGCCTTTTTCAAGGAGAAAGCTCCGGATCCCACACGTTTTTCCATCAGAAATCAGAATGGATACCGCGCCGCATTCCGCACTCACATAGGCTTTCAGATCGTGATCCGAAAACCGTTTCATGGTTTTCTTCCCCGGATGTCCGTATGGATTATTCCTTCCGCAGCTGATCAGCACGGTTTCGGCCAGGATATCCGTCAGCAGTTCATCGGAAGAAGCATAATCCGATCCGTGGTGTGCAGCTTTCAGAAGGCTGATCTTTCCGATCGGAAGCAGGCTCTTCTCTGTTTCAGCGGATATATCTCCTGTAAGAAGCGCCCGGTATCCGTTGGACCATAGAAGAAGCACCAGTGAACCGTCATTTCCGCGAAGCGGACTTTCTTTCTCTGGCGCAAGGCAGGTAAAGCGCATGGAATCCGGGCCGAAGGAATCACCTTCTGAAATACGCTGTACGGAGCAGTGTGCCGAAAGAAGTTCCAGTACAGATGAAAACTCCTCTTCCGCTTCTATAAGATCCGGAATGACCAGCTGTTCCGTAACGATACCGCTGTCATTCAGAAGCGCCGGAATTCCGCTCACATGGTCCGAATCCCCGTGCGTCAGGATGACCGCCCGAAGCCTTCCGATTCCGTAGTACCGGAGCGCCGGAAGCACTACTTCTTCGCCGACATCTTCCCGCGATGAACTTCCGCAGTCCAGAAGCACGTGATTCGACCCGGACGACAGAAGGAAGCAGTCCCCCTGTCCGACGTCGAGCATGACAATCCGAAGCTCCTGATCCGAAAGTTTCGGCATCCTTAAAAATACCGTTTCGCCCACAAACAGGGCAAGAAGGAAGGCAGCAAACAGGATCCGGCCCCGCTTCCCTGGAATCCGCTCCTTCTCTTCCGGCGTCTTCCTTCTGATCCGAAGAAGCACCAGAAAC
>CADCPV010000351.1 GCA_902803345.1 uncultured Eubacteriales bacterium
CAGCGTGAAACCGCGGATCGCGCCGATCTGCGTCGCGCTCGTGAAGCTGTAGAGCGTCAGGATCAGGATCGGGGCATAGAGGAAAATCAGGACAAGGAGCGGAATCAGGCCGCGGATGATTTTTTTCATCATAACAGCGCACCTCCTGTTCTCGCATCCTCCTGCTCCATGCCGTTTGTAAGCAGGGTGAAGACGCAGATGATTCCGAGAAGAATCAGCGCAATCATGGATCCGCCGTGCCAGTTGTAGGCGGAGAAATATGAACCGATCAGAGAGCCCATGATATAGGTGCTGTTATACAGCATATCGAGGACGACGTAGTTCGTCATCGCCGGCAGGAAGACCATCGAAATGCCGCTCACGATGCCGGGAACCGACAGCGGAAGCGTCACGCGGAAGAAAGCGCCCCGTTCATTCGCCCCGAGGTCTCTCGCGGCCTCAAGAAGCGATCCGTCCAGCTTCACAATCGTGTTGTAGATCGGAAGGATCATGAAGGGCAGGAAATCGTAGGTCATGCCGATCACGGAGTTCAGGAAGGGGTAGAAAGCGAGATTCCCTTCGATCAGGGTCAGGATTTCCTTCAGCGCTGTGATGCGTAGCGAGAAATTGATCCACATCGGCAGCACGAAGATCATGATAATCACGCCTTTCTGCTTAATCCGGCTCGTTGCAAGGATATAGGCAACCGGATACGCGAGAAGCAGACACACAGCCGTCGTCACGATCGCGATCGCGAAGCTGTAAACAAGAGTCCCGAGCGTATTCGGATCCGTGAAGAATCCGGTCAGGTTCTCAACTGTAAACTTTCCCTCCCCGTTCGTGAACGCATAGTAAAAGAGCACGAGAAGCGGCGCCACGACAAAGATCAGGAGGAAAATGATATAGGGAATCCCCAGTGTTTTTCTCTGGAATTTCATGTCTCCTCCTTACTTCTTCACGGTGAATTTCATCTTCTCGACGGGCAGGATCAGGCCGACCCTGTCGTCCATGTTCCAGAGATATTCGTCGTCGACGATGAAATCCTGGCCGAGGTCTGTGTTCAGCACGTAGCTGTAGTGGTCGCCCTTATAGATCAGGTTTGAAATCGTGCCTTCGATCAGCACTTCTTCGTCGTCCACATCGTCGGTCATGCGGATATCCTGCGGTGCGATTGCGGCTGTGATATGGATCTTCTCGGGATCGATCAGTTCGCCGTTCTCGTCGAGAAGCTCGCCTGCATCGTTCCGGCGGCTGCCCTTGATAATCTGGGTCAGGCTTGTATTATGGAGCCGTTTTCCGTTGAATTCCAGACGATAGTTCCGGTTCATATCAACCGGGAAGATATTCGTATGATCCTCGGCCATCATGATGTGAATGCCGTCCGGCTCCACTTTCATGCCCACTTCGTCCCCGACTTTCGCGGATTTCGTGCTCTGGATCACAAGTTCGTACTTGCCGGACTGGACGGTGATTTCATAATGGATCCCCTTAAAGATCACGGAAATGACTTTCCCGCGGATCTGGCCTTCCGAAGGCTTCACGAGTTCGATATCCTCCGGGCGCACGACTGCCGTAATCTGCGTGCCCTCCGCCACATCGTCGACGCATTCGAAGCGGCCGCCGGCGAAACGCGCCTGCAGCTTGCCGGTCATGATGCCGTTGAAGATGTTGCTCTCACCGATGAAGTCCGCGACAAAGGCATTCTGCGGCTCATTGTAGATATCCTCCGGCGTACCGATCTGCTGGATTTTGCCCTCCGACATGACGACGATCTTGTCGGACATCGTCAGCGCCTCTTCCTGGTCGTGCGTGACGTAGATGAAGGTGATCCCGAGCTCATCATGCATAGCCTTAAGCTCGATCTGCATCTCCTTCCGCATCTTGAGGTCCAAAGCGCCAAGGGGCTCATCGAGGAGCAGGATTTCCGGCTCATTTACAAGTGCGCGCGCAATCGCGACACGCTGCTGCTGGCCGCCGGAAAGCGTGGATACGGAACGTTTTTCAAAACCCTCGAGATCCACAAGCTCCAGGACTTTTTTCACCTTGCGGCGGATTTCCTCCCGCCCCATTTTCTTCTGCTTCAGGCCGAAGGCGATGTTTTCGTATATGTTCATGTGCGGGAACAGCGCATAACGCTGGAAAACCGTATTGATCGGCCGCTCATTCGGCGGAAGCTTCGAGATATCCTTGCCGTTTAAGAGGATATCTCCCTCCGTTGGCATGTCAAAGCCTGCGATCATCCGAAGCGTCGTCGTCTTGCCGCAGCCAGACGGCCCCAGAAAGGTCACGAATTCTCCGCGTTTCACCTCGAGATTGAAATCCGAGACCGCCGCAAAGCCGTCCTCGAAGGTTCTTGAGATGTGTTTCAGTTCAATAATGTTTTCTGCCATAGTGTTGCTCCCTTTCTAAAACGACGGCGGTGTACTCACCCACAGTACTTTCGCCATGCGGCTGCCCGGATTCTCGATCCGGTGCGGCCGGTCTGCCTCATAATAAAAGCTCTCTCCTGCACGCACATCGTAGCGGGTTTCGTCCCGGTAAAGCACAATCCGCCCGGACAGGACATAGCCGAATTCCTCTCCGTTATGCGGTTCGTCAAGGGGCAACGACCCGTGCGGAACAATCGTCACGAGCACCGGCTCCATCTGGTTCGACTGCGCCGAAGGAACCACCCATTCGGTCCGGTTTCCCTGCTCATCCACCTTCTCGAAATAGTCCTTCTCTCCGTAAACGATCTGCTCCTGTCCGCTGCTTTGGAAGAATTCCGCCGGCGTGGAGCCGAGGCATTCCACAAGGTCGAAAAGCGTCGGCAGGGACGGCGTCACCTGACCGCGCTCAAGCTGCGAAATAAAGCCTTTCGTCAGCTCTGCCCGATCCGCCAGCTCCTGCTGCGTCAGCCCGTTCTGTTTTCTCAGGTCCCGGATTCTTTTTCCGATCTCCAGCGTTACTGTTTCCGCGTCCATTCTGTCCTCTTCAGGCCCGCATCCGCTGCGGGAATCCCTTGTGCGTCTGATTCTAAACTTTTAATTCATTTTTGCTAAACTTCGCGCAAGTGTATTTGTATCATTCTCCGGCCGAAATGTCAAGGTAAAATCAATAAAAATCGTACTTTTTCAATTGACGGGCATCTGAAGCGCTGATAAAATC
>CADCPV010000352.1 GCA_902803345.1 uncultured Eubacteriales bacterium
GTATCCGAAGCCCATTCCTTCTTCCGGGACGCCTTTCCAGAAATCGTTGCAGTGCCAGCCGGAGACCGGATCGTTCACATCGTCAACTGCCCAGTCGACCTGCGTCGTCATGCTGATTTCGCTGAATTTGTATTTCGACATGAACTCTTCGTAATTATCGTCGAGATGTGCATTCTCGAGCTGCTTGAAAAAGTCAGTCATCTCGTTACTGAGACTGTAGGTGATCTTGGTGGTGGTCGGTGAGTCATTTGATTCAAGCCACTCCGCGGTTACATAGGCAGGCGCGACCAGGGGGAAGGGCAGGTCCGATTCGTCCGCCGCGGCAATCACCGGCATGCTGAGTACGAGAAGCATACAGGCCAAAAGTACTGACAGGATTTTCTTCATTTCTGTTTTTCCTCCATCATTTTGTTTTGTGGTTTATTGCTTTGAAATACTGACATTCGTCATTCCGGAAGTATGGATCATTGAGATCTCATAGCCCTTTCCATTTGAGGCTGTAAAGGAATAGACCACGGCGCCTTCCACCTTACGCTCGTTTTCGTCAAGGCTTTCGGTAAAGCCGGCTTTCTTCAGCTTTTCGGCGTATTCTCTGGCTTCTTCCACGGTGGAATTCATCGCCACTACGGTCATGGATTCTTCGTCGGTCACGACCATGATATTCTCGAAATCCGGCTTCGGAAGCTGTTTCGTGAATTCGTTGTCCGGCCAGTCGTAGGCAAGCTCCGGATTGTCCCCGTTGTCCCCGGAATCATCTGTTTCCCGGGCATCCGGATCGTAATCCTCGAATCCTTCGTAGCCTTTGAGCATTTCGTCGATGCCAGTCTGGAATTCATCGGCGTCAAAGTTCTCAAGTTCCTGCAGGGCCTGCTCATAGGCGGCTTTATCCTCCGGACTCATGCCGTCCGTGATATCGAGGGTCTCCCAGCTCTTGTCTTCCCAGGGCACGTCGGAAACTGTTGCGACGCTCGCGCCGGCAGGATAATCATCGGAGAGTTCTGCATCCGCACGGAAACCGGAGAGATCTTCATCTTTGTACAGAATATCATATTCCGCGCCCTGAATCAAGCCCGCATTTTCAGGATCCTGCAGCGCGTCAATATAGGCGAGAAGTTCGTCAACAGAAAGCTCATCGAGATTCGTTTTCCCGGTCAGCACATCGGAAACCTGCTGTTCCTCCGGCGAAAGGGACTCGTCTTCGCTGTCTTCTTCGGCTGTGCTTCCGACAGCGGCCTGGATTTTCTCTTTGATCCGGGCAATCGGATTACAGGAAGAGCAGGAGGAGAGCAGAAGACTGAGCGCAAGAAGCGCGGTGAAATAAAGTGCAAAATATTTCCTCATTTCTGCGCCTCCTTGTCAATGTTCTTTATCCAGAGCGTCATCCGATTGTCCCGGAGATCGTCGAAAATCTTATAATCCACCATTGTCGGACGGCCGAGACTGCTCTTTCCGTTTCCGGGCAGCTGCCGCTTCTCCCAGCCGACCATCGGCGCCGAGAGGCTGTCCCAGGCAATGTTTTCGTGGCTGTTCCAGACGATTGCGGGATAGCGGTTTCCTTCGAGCACGGTTCCGGAGCAGCTTTCCTCCATCGTGACTTCCGCGTCATAGGATACGCCGGGGCCGCTGGCATGGAAATGTCCGTTGTCCCAGGGACCATAGCTTAAGGCGTAAGTCACGACGTGGTTCAGGTGGAAGGCGGAAACATCCTCTGCGCCTGTAAGCGGAACTTCCTTTGTCAGCGTCGTTCCGACAGCGTTCCGCTTATCGATGTGAATCTGCGCGTCGGAGATCGTGATGATTTTGGTGAGCGTGGATTTTTCTTTGGCGGAATTCGGACGGGTCGTGTAAATGGACTGGACCCGTTTGAAGACCGTCTCATCGGTGAAAAGCGTGGAGAAATTAGTGTCGAACTGCGTCAGGTCGTGCCAGATCTGCAGTTCGATGGTACCTTCGTACACGCCGCTCCAGTTGGTCGTCGATTTGTCGCCGAAGCTGTCCACGCGTTCCATATCGACTTTCAGCCACTGGAACTGCTGCACACCGATGTCAAACAGCGTCTTGTCCTTCATCTTCGAATCGTTGACCTTGAGCTTCCAGTTGTTCGAGCCCTTTTCTTCCTCGGCTTTTTTGAGCCGGCGGTTGCATTCGTCATAGAAGACGCTCAGGAGGATCTCGCGCTGCATCGCGAGTTCTGCAATTTCACGTTCCTTCTCGATCCGCGTCCACTCGGCAGCAATGTCTTTGGTGGCAAGGAAGGCATTTAACAGGATATCCGCCCACTTTTTGCCGGTGAGCATATTTACCGCCTGCCCCGAAAGTTCGCCGATCACGATGCCCGCAAGGCCGTCGGGAATCGGTTTGGTTCCGTGATACATGTCGTAAAGATCGACCATGGTTCCGAAGCCGGCGATGGAAAGCCCGATTCTGGCCGCCGCGGCGGGGTCGAAGCCCGTGAGGTGCTTCGCCTGCTCGACCACGGCAGCGGAGTAGCTGAGCTTTCCGCTCGTCATCTCCATCTGGTTCATGACTTCCTTGATGATCTTGTCGATCTCGTCATTGGTGAGCGTGCTGCCGTTTACGAGTTCGCCCTTGAATTTGGTCGAACCGAGCTGGAATTCTATCGGAACCTTCAGCTCTTTGTTTTCATGGATCCTCGTGTAGTCCACGCCGTCGATCCGCCCCGGGTGCTTCATCGCGTACACCGGCGTGCGCGACATCAAAAAGGGCAGCAGCAGGACCAGTGCAAGAGCGAGGCAGATGATCCGTTTTTTCTTTTTGATCATGACGTTCCTCCGTATCGGAAGATTTTGGGCAGCATTGTTCGTACCCGAATTTACTTTACCGTAAAAAGTACTGAAATAGAAGTGCCGAAAGGCATTCCAAAAGTCACTTTTTCATCCGGGAGACAAGGCTGCCGAAGGCATGCTCCCCCTTGCGTCATTCCCCTGCTTATGGTACAATGAAGACAGAAAATAAATCCGACAGGGGGTAGATAGATCATGCAGTTTGATTTTACGACGATCTGGGACCGCGCCGGGAAGGACGCGATCGCGGTAGACGGTTTCGGAAGCTTTTTCGGACCGAGTGAAGAGGCAAAGAAGCGGAACGAGGAGGCAAAAGCGCAGGGCGGCGGCTTTGACGTGCTTCCGATGTGGGTGGCGGACATGAATTTTGCGACCTGCCCGGCGATCGTGGAGGAACTCCGCACCCGTGCGGAACATCCCCTGTTCGGTTACTATGGGACGCCGGATCTGTATTATCAGCGGATCATCGACTGGCAGCGGGAACGGAACGGTGTCGAAGGCCTTGAAAAGAAGCATATCGCCTATGAAAACGGTGTCCTGGGCGGCGTCGTGACGGCGCTGAATGTGCTCTTAAGCAAGGGCGACAAGGTGCTTCTGCACAGCCCGAC
>CADCPV010000353.1 GCA_902803345.1 uncultured Eubacteriales bacterium
GCCTCACAAATGTTGCCCTCCGATTCGCATCACCCCTGCTATGGCGGACTTCAGGTACAGGGACCCGCCACCTCCCCGGCTGCACGGTACCTGCTATTATACAGGCACATTGCATTTTTGTCAAACACATTCCAAAAACGGGCCCCTACTCCGCTTCAATCTCTTTGATCGAGAATTCGTTTCCCTGCAGAAGCCAGGTTTCCTTACTGCCGCAGAACGGACAGGTTTTCCCGTACTCAACGGTCGGATACTGCCTCCCGCAGCTTGAACAGTAGGTCAGCGCGGGAATCGTTTCGAGCTGAAGAACCGCGTCCTTCATCAGTTCATCTCTCTTTTTGAACCAGTCCCAGCAGTCGAGCATCTGCTCCCTGACAATGCCCGATACTTCCCCGACAGAAAGCGTCACCGATCCGATTGCATGAAGATGGTTTTCCTCCGCCACTTCCCGGAGTGTTTTCATGACATGCGTGACAATACTGAGCTCATGCATGGAGAAAGGCCTCCCACTCCGAAAGAAGCCATTCCTCAAAGGCTTCCATTCCCTCGCCGGTTTTCGCGCTCAGGGGGAAAATCCGGATCGCGGGGTTCAGCGCTTTCGCGCGGCGGGAAGCCGCAGAAAGATCAAAATCAAAATACGGCAGCGCATCGGTCTTCGTAATCAGAAGAACGTCGCTCTCCTGAAACATCAGCGGGTATTTCAGCGGTTTGTCATCTCCTTCCGGAACGCTCAGAATCATGATTTTTTTGTGCGCACCGGTATCAAATTCCGCGGGACAGATCAGGTTTCCGACGTTTTCGAGGAAAATAATCCCCGGCCCTTCCAAGGAAAAAGCCCGAAGCGCCTCCCTGGTCATTTCCGCGTCCATATGGCAGCAGCCGCCCGTATGGACCTGGATGCTTTTCGCGCCGAGATTCTCTATCGCTACCGCATCCACATCTGATGCAAGATCCGCTTCCATGACGCCCAGAGGAACCCGGTCCCGAAAGTCCGAAATCATGCGGGACAGAAGGGTTGTTTTTCCGGATCCCGCTGCGCTCATCAGGTTCAGCAGGAAGATGCCCCGGTCCCGAAGTTCCGCCCGAAGAAGTTCGGCGTCTTTGTCATTAGCGGCCGTCGCCGCCCGGTTCACTTCAATGATCTTCATACTGTCCTCCCTCTGAGCCAGGAAAGGAAGGGCTCCATTCCCTCGCCGGTTTTTGCGGAAAGCGGGAAAGCCGGGGCAGACGGATTCAGCGGCCGAAGGTTTTTCGCAAACGCTGTCAGGTCAAAGTCAAAAATCTCCGCCGTATCGATCTTGTTGATTACAATGCATTCCGCGACAGTAAACATCAGCGGGTATTTCAGCGGCTTGTCGTCTCCCTCCGGAACACTCAGAATCATCAGCGCGAGATCGGCTCCGACGTCGAATTCCGCAGGGCAGACCAGGTTTCCGACGTTCTCTAAAAACACAAGCTTCGGCGGGTCATCGCCGAAAGCCTGAAGCCCCTGCAGCGTCATCCGCCCGTCCATATGGCAGGAGCCGCCGGTATGAAGCTGCACCGCCCGCGCACCGTGTGCTGTGACCGTCTGGGCATCCACATCCGAGTCCACATCCGCTTCCAGTACGCCGATCTCAACATCCTTCCCGAGCACATCCAGAATCCGGCACAGGAGCGTTGTCTTTCCGGCGCCCGGGGAGGCCATCAGGTTGACAAGAAATATTCCTTTTTCAGCGCAGTACGCGCGGACCACAGAGGCGTACTTTTCGTTTTCCTCCTCCAGGCCTGCGCGTACCGAAATGATGTCAAACAGTTTTTCCGGCATCGTTTATTTATCCTCTGTCTTCTTCAGGAGAATCTTCATCCCGCGCTTCATGACATACGGCAGAAGCGCACCGACCTTGTCCTCCGCGCGGACCATTCTGCTCGCCTCCGGGAAATCCCTTGAGAGGTGGATCGCGTCAAATTCGCACTTCGTCGTGCAGAGCCCGCAGCCGATGCAGCGGTTCGGATCGACGACAGACCTGCCGCAGCCGAGGCAGCGCGCGGCTTCTGTCTTCACCTGCTCCTCCGTGAGCACGAGCCTGAGATCATCAAAGGTATCTTTCGCAATGCCTTTCTTCTTTCCGGGGACCTGGCGCGGCGCATTGTCGAAGCTTTCCATTGCCGTCGGATCCTGGATATCCGTCTTGTCAAGTTCAACGAATTCCCTGCGGTCCCGCGCAAGATCCAGCCGGTTTCCGGGATGGACAAAACGGTTGATCGAGACTGCGCCTTCCCGTCCGCCTGCAATCGCATCGATTGCGAAGCGTGCGCCGGTAAAGACGTCGCCGCCGGCGAAGATATCCGGCTCCGCAGTCTGGCGGGTCAGAGGATCCGCAATGACCGTCCCGTTCGGCCGAAGCTCCACCTTCGTTCCGTGAAGAAGCTTTCCCCACTGCACGCTCTGTCCGATCGACAGGAGCAGGTTTTCGCAGGGAACGGTCATGGTATCGTTTTCATCATACTGCGGAGAGAACCGGTGGTTTTCGTCATAGACACGGGTGCAGCGCTTGAAGACAACGGCGCTGACCCGGCCATCTTCTGCAAGTACTTCCTTCGGGCCCCAGCCATTCTCAAGCAGGATGCCGTCCTCCAGGGCTTCCGCGACCTCGTCCTTTGCTGCGGGCATTTCGTCACGCTGCTCGAGACAGATCATCGTCACGCTCTCGGAACCTGCGCGAAGCGCCGATCCCGCAACGTCGATTGCGACATTTCCGCCGCCGACTACGACGGTTTTCCCGGAAAGCCGGATGCTGTGGTCCTGGTTGATCCGCCGCAGGAAATCCATGCCGGTTTCAACGCCCGCCGCATCTTCGCCGGGCACGCCCGCAAGCCGTCCGCCCTGCATGCCGATCGCGAGGAAAAAGGCCTTGTAGCCCTGATCCCGCAGGTCCTGAATGCTCAGGTCTTCGCCGATATTCACGCCGCAGCGAATCTCGACACCCATCTCCCGAAGCACATCGATTTCCGCTTCGATGATGTTCTTTTCGAGGCGGTAGGAAGGAATCCCGTTCATCAGCATGCCGCCCGGACGCGCTTCTTTTTCAAACACCGTGACCGGATACCCGTCCCGGCGCAGGAAATACGCTGCCGAAAGGCCCGCAGGGCCGGAGCCGATAACTGCGACTTTGTAGTCGTCGCTCCACATGCCCCCGTCGTGCTTTTCGCAGAGCGGAACATAGCGCTGTTCTTTATCAAGATCCAGCGATGCAATGAACTTCTTGATTTCATCAATCGCAAGAGGCTGGTCAACGGTGCCTCTTGTGCAGGCGTCTTCGCAGCGTCGGTTGCAGACCGCGCCGCAGACCATCGGGAAAGGATTGTCCTGCTTGATCAGCCGGAGTGCATCTTCGTAGCGGCCTTCGGCTGCCATCTTAATGTAACCCTGAACCGCAAGATGCACCGGACAGGCCGTTTTGCACGGCGCGGTACCGGTCGGATAGACGTTGATCTTCGCATCGTCACGATAGTTGTAATTCCACTTTTCCGCGGGCCATTTCCGGCCGTTCGGGAGCTCGGTTTTCGGGTACTGAACCTCCGACCCGTCCTTTCTGCAGAGTTTCTGGCCGAGCTTTGCCGCACCGACCGGGCAGACCTCGACGCACTTGCCGCAGGCCACACACTTCACGCTGTCCACATGCGCACGGTAGGCGGAGGCGGACATGTTCGGGGTATTGAAGAGCTGGGATGTCCGGATTGCGTTGCAGACGCCAGGCGCGCAGTTGCAGATCGCGACGATTTTGTCCTCGCCGTCGATATTGGTGATCTGGTGTACATAGCCGTGGCGCTCTGCCCGTTCAAGGATTTCCAGTACTTCTTCCTTTGTGACATAATGTCCGATACCCCGGTCATCCATGTATTCGGCCATATCGCCGACGCCGATGCAGTAATCGCCCCGGATCTCGCCGGAACCCTCGCCGCGCATGGTCTGCTGCTTCCGGCAGGAACATTCACTGATGCCGAACTTGTCGTACATGTCAAGCCATCTGGAAATGTGCTCAACCGGAACCGATTTCGACTCCATTGAGATGGCCTTCTCGACCGGGATGACATGCATGCCGACGCCTGCGCCGCCCGGTGGCACCATCTGCGTAATGCCCGCAAGGGGAAGCTGGGTCATCAGATTGAAAAAGGTCGCGAGCTGCGGGAATTCGTCCGTCAGCTTTTCCTGCATCATCATGAATTCCGCCGATCCGGGCACAAAAATCGGCAGCTCATACTGCAGATGTTTATCCGGTGTTTTTGCACGGTTCTGCTCGATGATGCCGATCCAGCGGAGCCGCTCGACCATCTTCTGCGTGTCCTCAAGGCTCATTTTGTTCTTTTCCGCGAGCTCCGGCACCGAATAGGGCACACGGGTCTTTTTGAAGTTCAAAAGAAACCTGACCTGCTCCTTTGTGAGGATCATATCAAGCATCCAGTATTCCGGATCGCGGTTGTTGATTTTTCCCGTAAATTTCTTGACATAACGGTCCGTAATCAGCGTCGCAAGCTTCAGGACCAGTTTCTCCTTCTCCGGATCCTCGGCTACGTAATTCGGGTCCTGCCAGTAGTCCCATTCGTTGATCATCGGGTCGCCGGTTTTCCATTCCTCAAGACTTTTTCCCATAACGGCTTTTCCTTTCATTTTCAGGGAATTCCTCTTTTTCAGGCCGCATCACAGA
>CADCPV010000354.1 GCA_902803345.1 uncultured Eubacteriales bacterium
AGATCGTCTTCCTTGAAGTCCGGCTGTCCGCCGGGGATCAGGTTGCCGCCGAGCTGACTGCTCTTTTCATAGAGTACCGGCTCGTGACCGCGGATCGCAAGCACCCGTGCGGCTTCACAGCCAGCAACACCGCCGCCGACAATCAGCACCCGCTTCTTCTGAAGCACCGGCTCATAACGCGTAAAGCGTTCCCGTGCCGCCTGCGGATTGACCGCGCAGTTGATCAGCGAATACTCCGCGATCCGGCCCATGCAGCCTTCGTGGCAGCTGATACAGGGGCGGATTTCGAGCGTACGCCCGGAACGGAGCTTATTGACATAATCCGGGTCCGCAAGAAGCGGCCGTCCGAGATCGATCACATCGCAGACACCGTCTTCAATTGCCTGGAGCGCCATATCCGGATTGTCCATACGGCCCGCACAGAAGACCGGCACGTCGACGACTTCCCTGACCATCTTGCAGTATTTGCGGTACAGGCCCTTTTCCTGGTACATCGGCGGATGATTCCACCACCAGGCATCGTAGGTTCCGACGTCCGTATCCAAAGCATCGTAACCGTATTTCGCCAGCAGTTTCGCTGCTTCGAGGCCTTCCTCGATATCACGGCCCTTCTCTTCGAATTCTTCACCGGGAAGCGCGCCGACTCTCCAGTCCTTGATCATGGACTTCAGGCTGAAGCGGAGTGTCACGGGGAAGTCTTTGCCGCAGCGGGACTTGATCTCATCCAGAACTTCTTTCGCGAAACGGAGCCGGTTTTCTAGCGATCCGCCATATTCGTCGGTGCGGAGGTTGAACATGGAGATCGCGAACTGGTCCATGAGATAGCCTTCGTGAACCGCATGGATCTGTATGCCGTCAAAGCCCGCGCGGAAAGCGTTGTATGCGCCGTCACCCATGGATTTCACAATTGCACGAATCTCGTCTTTCGTGATCTCGCGGCACATTTTGTCAAGCCAGCGGTGCGGAATCGCAGAAGGCGCGACCGGCGGGAATTCGCCGAGGTTTGTGGGGATCGTCACGCGTCCGAAGCCTGCGGACATCTGCAGGAAAATCTTTGCCCCGTAAGCATGCACGCGCTCGGTCATTTCCTTTGAGGTGCGGGTAAAATGTACGGAATTGTAGGTCGAAACCGGGATAATCGCCTGATTCTGCGGCTCCACCTGCTGGTCAGAGAAGGTGACGCCGGTGATGATCAGACCGGTGCCGCCCTTCGCGCGCTCCACATAATAGTCGATACCGCGCTGGTTCCAGCCGCCCTCCGGGTCCGAGAGTCCGAGCGGTCCCATCGGCGCCATGGCAAAGCGGTTTTTCAGGGTAATACTGCCCACTGTAACGGGGGTAAACAGTTTCTGGTATTTCATACTCTTCCTCCTGATAAAGCTTGTCTCTATGCTCCTATTCTACAGAAAAACTCCCGATTATGCAAGCGGAATCGGAATTGTTCAGCGGGATATTTTACTTGACACCGGGCCCTTTTTCAGATAATCTGATGATAAAGAAACACCTTGGACGGAGGGATGAAATGATTCGACAGACTTTACATGAAAACTGGGTTATGCACAGTACGGATGATCCGGATCCGATCCCCGCTGTGGTGCCGGGCTCGGTTTACAATGATTATCTTTTGAATGGGAAAATGGAGGATCCCTACTGGCGGGACAACGAGATGAAAGCGCTTCAGCTGATGGAGCAGGATTTTGTATATGAAACGGTTTTTACGCCGCAGCCTGCGCTTTTCAGGTCCGAACGGATTGTCCTCGAATTTCAGGGCATCGATACAGTCGCAGATGTTTTCCTGAACGGACTTTTGCTCTCGCACGTCGAAAACATGCACCGGACCTTTCGGTTCGAAGTGAAGGATCTGCTCCGGGAAGATCAGAACACACTCCGGGTTGTCCTGTATTCGCCGACGAAATTCATCCGGGAAGCCTATGAAAAGACGCCCGAGGAAGGCTCTGCGGAATGTATGCGCGGCTTCCCGCTCTTAAGAAAAGCCCACTGCATGTTCGGCTGGGACTGGGGTCCGCGCCTTCCCGATGCCGGCATCTGGCGTCCGGTCACGCTTCTGGGTTCCGATCCCGTCATGATTGACAGCCTGTATATCACACAGAAGCATGAAGACGGAAAGGTACGGCTGCAGCTGGAACCGAGCCTCGATGATCTCGGACTCATCCGGCCTTTCTTCGGTACGGATACCGCGCTCTCTTATGACATCACCGTCGCAGATCCTAAGGGCAATTCGCATGTGTATACCGGCGCGCCGACAGAGATTACAATCGAAAATCCCCTGCTCTGGTGGCCGAACGGATTTGGAGACCAGCCGCTCTATACGGTGAAGATGGCACTTCTGAGAAACGGTGCAGTCATCGATACCTGGGAGAAAAAGATCGGCCTTCGGACGCTGACGGTCCGGATCGAGAAGGACGAATGGGGCGAGAGTTTCGCACACGAAGTGAACGGCGTGCAGGTTTTCGCAATGGGCGAGGACTATATTCCGGAGGATAACATTCTTGCGAGGATCACGCGGAAGCGCACTTTTAACCTGCTCAGGCAGTGCAAAGACGCGCATTTCAATACGATCCGCGTCTGGGGCGGAGGGCACTACCCTTCCGACGATTTCTACGATGCCTGTGACGAATACGGTCTCCTGGTCTGGGAGGACTTCATGTTCGCCTGCGCACACTACCGCTTCACACCGGAATTCGAGGAGAATATCACGGCAGAGATCATCGACAACGTGAAGCGGCTGCGGCATCACGCATCGCTTGCACTCTGGTGCGGCAACAACGAGATGGAAATGTTCACCGATCAGGGTATGTGGGTCACGCGCCCAGGCGACAAAACGGATTATGTCAAGATGTACGAATACCTGATCCCGAAGCTCGTGCGGGAATATGACCCGAATACCTTCTACTGGCCGGCCAGTCCCTCATCGGGCGGGAATTTCGACGATCCCAATGACTATAACCGCGGCGATGTACATTACTGGGCAGTCTGGCATGCAAATGTGCCCTTCACCGACTACCGGAAGTACTATTTCCGCTACCTCTCGGAGTTCGGTTTCCAGTCCTTCCCCTCGATGAAAACGATCGAGACCTTCACCGAGCCCGAAGACCGGAACATTTTCTCCTATGTCATGGAGAAGCACCAGCGGAACAACGCGGCAAACGGCAAGATCATGAACTATCTGTCTCAGACCTTCCTCTATCCGACGAAGTTCGAGACACTGCTCTACGCTTCGCAGCTTCTGCAGGCGGAAGCGCTGAAATACGGCGTTGAGCATTTCCGAAGGAACCGCGGCCGCTGCATGGGCGCCGTGATCTGGCAGCTCAATGACTGCTGGCCGGTCGCTTCCTGGGCTTCGATTGACTACACGGGGCGCTGGAAAGCCGCGCATTACTACGGAAAACGCTTCTTCGCACCGGTACTGCTCTCCTGCGAGGAAGAAGGCCTGATGACGCAGGACCCGAATGTCAACGCAGAGCCCTATGAGGTCCGTAAATCGATCCGTTTCAATATCAGTAACGAAACCATGGGGGAAATCTTTGCGGAAGTGCGCTGGAGCCTCCGGAATGCTTTGGGAGAAGTGAAAAAGAGCGGCGTACAGCACCTTCAGGTTCCGGCGCTCTCGGCTGTCTATGCCGAGCAGATCGCACTTCCGGAAGCGGACCTTTATGAGGATTATGTGAGCTTTGAGGGATTCACGGAAGACGGGACTCCGATCGGTTCCGGCAGCGTCATCTTCTCCATGCCGAAGCATTTCCGTTACAAAAACCCGAAGCTTTCGCTCCGGGTCGAAGGGGATGAAATCATTGTAACTGCGGATGCATATGCAAAATGCGTTGAAATCCGGAATGCAGACGAGACACTGCTTCTGTCCGATAACTACTTCGACATGGATCCGGGGGAGAAACGGGTGAAGGTGCTCGCAGGCAGCCCGGAAGGCCTGCGGGTACGCAGCGTCTACGATATCCGATAAGAACCCGCGGACGAGTTCCAAGACTGCGGCCGCGATACATCCGAGCCAAGGGTCACCGCGGTTCTTCCGAGGTGACCTGGAACCGTCACCGAGGGGGAACCGCGGTCCCGCAGGCGAGTTCCAAGACTTACTTCAGGATCATGCTCCAGATCATGATCGCCGGGATAGAACAGAGCGTGGAAAAAACGACAAGCTTTGTTGCAAATTCCGGATCGCGCTTATATTTCAGCGCAAGCATGCTGGTCGTGGCGCCGGCGGGCATCGCGGCAAGAAGCACGCTGACGCCGCGCACGGTCGGACTTACAGGGAGCAGCAGGCAGACGCCGAAAACAAGAAGCGGAATCAAGACAAGCCGGATCACTGTATACAGCACGACGTCTTTATCAATCATCGTCCGAAAATCGATGTCCGCGAGAATCATCCCAATCACAAACATCGAAAGCGCCGTATTGCAGCGGCCGATTGTCTGAAGCGGCGTCAAAACAGGCGCCGGAAGCTCCACCCCCGTCAGCATCAGTACAATCCCGATCGCACAGGCTATGACACAGGGATGCGTCACAACTTTCAGAAGCGTTCCCTTGCGGTCCTTCTCACCGGAAAAGATCGCAAGTCCCTCCGACCACATCATAATTCGCTGCGGAATCAGGTAAACGCTTGCATACATCAGGCCCGTCGCGCCGAACACGCCCTCTGCGATCGGGTTGCCGAGGAAGCCCGCATTGGAACAGATAATGCCGTATTCCAGGCTTTTCCTGCGGTTTTCCTCTTTCTCCCGGTAAAAAAGCTTTCCGAATACGACGCCGAAGATCTGGATGCCGATTGAGATCAGCAGGATCGCAAGGCAGTCGCGGAGCGTGTTCTTCGTCATGCCGTTCAAAAAACTCGTCACGATATTGCAGGGAAGGATCACATAAATCACGAGATCCGTGATATTCTTCTGCCCCTCGTCACCCACGATTTTGATTTTCTTTACCAGGAATCCCACAGCAAGCAGGATAAAGATCGTCAGCTGCAGGATGAGAAGTTCCTTCATTGTTTCTTCTGCACTGCCTCCGCGTATCCCTCGATATAATTCGCCCGGGTGTCGAGGCGGGTCTTATGAATGCCGATCTGCATCCGGTCTCCTTCAGGCGCAAAATCGAGAAGCGTCTCAAACCAGCCGTTCAGCCAGTGGATATGGATCTGCAGATGCGCTTCATCAATAAAACGCGCGCTTGCCGCATAGTTTCCGAGCGCCTTGAAGGGCGTTTCCGTAATCTCCCGCTGAAGTTTTCCGTCAAATCGGGCGTAAATCGAAGAAGTCTCCGAAAGCTCCAGAAGGATTCCGTCTGGCGCAACCGTAAGCCGGAAGGAGGAAACATCAAAGGGGTTGTCCCGGTAGGGACGGAAGAAATCACCGGTGTTTGAGGGCGAAAGGCTGATCCAGGGGTCCAGCTCGCCCGCTGTCACGGTGTATTCACAGGAAAAACCGTGCTTCAGGGCAGTTTCATTGGCCGGATCGTCGGGATAGCGGGTCTCCTGGCAGAGGCGCAGGAGTGCCATCCGGGCTTCGGGATCCTCCGGAAACGCTTCGTCCGACACTTTGTCAAAGAGATACCGGAAAACGACATCCAGCGTATCCTGCAGGCCGTCCGGAAGGATGCCGCCCTCGTGGATTGCGACGGTCAGCCCCTTTTCCGGCCAGATAATGCCGTACTGCGCCTGTCCGCCGTCAATTCGGTAGGCGCCCTTGAAGCTGCAGGCCCAGAGCTGATAGCCGTAGCCGGATCTCCAGTCCAGGTGATCCGGATTGTCCGCGTTTTCAGTCTGTACCGACAGTGCCCGGCGGACAAGGTCGCTGTCCAGGATCTGCTCCCCGTTCCATTTCCCGAGATTTGTATAGAGCATTGCAAGCCGCAGGTTGTCCTCCGTGCAGGAAAAGGTGCCCGGCTCAGCGTCATAGCCGTCCGGGAATTTCAGCCAGACGAAACGCTGCGGATCGATCCCGATCTTCGTAAAAAGGCGCTCCGTCAGGAATTCCTTGAGATCCTTGCCGCTGACCTTCTTCACGATCGCGCCCAGCATGCAGGATCCGGCCGTGTTGTAGTAGAAACGCGTGCCCGGCTCATATTTCACCGGAGCCGAAAGAAAGTTTCCGATCCAGTCGTCCGCGATCATCGGCATCCGTTCCATGCCGGTTGCCATCGCCATCACGTCCCGTAGCCGCATTTTTTTCATGTTCTCGTCCGGTGTGATGCCGCGGGATTCGATGTCCTCCCGGAACAGATCGACGATCAGGTCCTCCTCGGATAAAAGGCCGTCCTGGATCAAAAACAGGATCGCTGTGCAGGTATAGCTTTTCCCGAGCGAATGATTGCTGTGCACCAGTTCCCTGGAAAAGGGATCCCAGTAGCATTCCGCGAAGATTTTTCCGTCCCTTGCGGCAATAAAACTGTGCATGTGGGTGTTTTTGTGCTGAATTGCGCGGATGCATTCCGCGACGTCCTCTGACTTGAATCCGGCGCTTTCCGGACTCACGCGCTGAATGGGAGCAGGGTTCATAGCTTTTTCTCCTCATGTTATTTTTTGCAGAGTCATCCCGAACGCAGCCGAAGGATTCCATTGCTTCGTCGAAACTCTGATGGAATGTCTCGGCTCGCTCGACATGACACAAAAACTTCAGTGTTCAGGATGATACGGAGCGATAATATACTCTCGCCTCATAGGGCTTCAGGGTGAAGAATTCGGAGTTCAGTCCGTCGCAGTCCCGATCCGGAAGCGACAGCAGCACCGGCTCCGCCTCCGAAAGCTTCCACCCTTTCGGCGCGGTAAACTGAAGCGGCTGCTCCGAATAAGAGCAGACAACAAAGAGCTTCCCGTATTCGCCGCTGTCGGTGTAACGCTCGTAAGCATAGACTTTCTGTGAATTTTTAAAATACTCGCGGTACTTCCCGTACCGGACTACCTTCAGCGACTTCCGGAGTGCCACCGCTTTCCGATAGAAATTTAACAGTGAGTCCGGATCCTGTTCTTCCGCCTCCACGTTGATCTCGCAGTAGTTTTCGTTGACATACAGCCAGGGCTCCTTCGGCGAGAAGCCGGCATGCTCTCCGGCTGTCCACTGCACCGGCGTACGGGCAGAATCCCGCGAGGCGCGATGATACAGTGCGAGGCGCTTATCCTCCGGGTCAGAAAGATGCTGGTTCAGGGTCTGGACATCCTCGTACATTGAAATGCTCTTTGGGTACCAGTTTGTCATGCCGATTTCCTGTCCCTGGTAGATAAAGGGAGTGCCCTGCTGGAACAGGTAGGATACGGCAAGCGATTTTCCGGACTCGGTGCGGAATTTCTCGGAGCCATAGCGGGAAATCACGCGCGGATGGTCGTGGTTTTCGAGGTACAGCATGTTCCAGGCTTTTCCGTGCAGCTTCACCTGCCATTTCCGGAATGACCGCTTCAGGCGCCGCAGCGAGAACTTCATCGGCACATAGTCCGAGAAGAGGCAGTCCGCGCACATGCACTGGAACTGGATCATCATATCGATATCGTGGTGCTTCGGGTCGAGCTCCGAAATGTATTCCATCGCCCGCTTCGGCGTGACCAGAGGCGCCTCTGCCAGCGTCATGCAGTCATAGTGCTGCAGCACGTCTTCGCGGAATTCCTGCAGATATTCGTGGATATGCGGACCGTGGTTGTATTTCAAAATACCCGAAAAACCCGGCACCGGGATGTCGTCCGGGAGACCTTCCGCCTTGCTGATGAAGGTGATGACGTCCTCCCGGAAGCCGTCGACCCCCATGTCAAGCCAGTATTTCAGGATCTTTTTGACTTCCTCCCGAACGAGGGGGTTGTCCATGTTCAGGTCCGGCTGTTTGATCGCAAACAGGTGCAGGTAATATTCCTGCCGCACTTCGTCGAAATACCAGGCCGAGCCGCCCTCAAACATCGAAGACCAGTTATTCGGAAGCTTCCCGTTCGGTTTTTTCTTTCGCCAGATATAGTAATCAGTATAGGGATCGATTCGCTGCCGGGATTTCTGAAACCATTCGTGCTCGTCCGAAGTGTGGTTCACAACAAGGTCCATGATGACGCGCAGGTCCCGCGCATGTGCCTCCGACAGTAGCTTCTGAAATGCCTCCATCCCGCCGAATTCGGGCGCAATGTCCATATAGTCCGAGATATCATAGCCGCAGTCGACGCCCGGTGAACAGTACAGCGGCGAGAACCAGATGCCATCAACGTTCAGGCTTTTGATATAGTCCAGTTTCTCGATGACGCCCCACAGATCCCCCATGCCGTCGCCGTTTCCATCCTTGAAACTTCTGGGCCAGATCTGGTAAAACACCCCATCCTTATACCACTGTGTCTGAGTCATCGCTTCTCCTCCTTCGGGACAGGAGTGTCCCATCGTACCTGTTTTATACCGAAAAACCTGTCCCCAGCGGTTTGCCGTAGTACAGGATCAGGTCTCCGTCATCCCAGGCCCACATCACATAGCTGCAGTATCCCCAGTGCAGATAAATTGCGAGGTTTCTTGTAATCTTTGCATCGACGCCGATTGTAATCATCCTGAAGCCGAGTCTTGCAGCGTCCTCTTCCATCACCTTCATCAGGCGGGAAGTATATCCCTGACCCTCGTATTCTTTCCGGATCCGAAGCCCGTTCACGTTGACCGAATATGCTCCGTCCGCAAGGGCCTCTCGTCCGCGGACTGCCCTGCAGTCAGGCGAGAACAGAAGCGTTCCTTCGCCGACGGGCTTTCCGTTCCGGAGCGCAAGATAGGTCTTTGCCATCTGCTTTTCTTCATGGTAGAAGGCCTGGACACGGTACCGGGCCCATTCATCGCTGCCCGGATGATCCGCAATGTTCATATCCCAGACACGCGTGAGATCATCGCCTGTACAGGCACGCCAGGACCAGGTCGGATGTTCCTCGGATTCTCCCGAGAAATCAATAAAATCCGCTTCCGTCATCGCGTAATCCACCGCCGACTGCAGATTCCCGAGCTGGTCGCGCCAGGAATCAATCCGGATTCCCTGCTTTACAAAGCCCAGCTTTTCATAGACATGCTGCGCGCGGGTGTTCTGAAGATTCGTGTCGAGAACAATCCGCTCACAGCCTCTTCGGAACAGTTCCCGGATCAGCATCGACAGCGCACGCCGCCCGATTCCCTGCTCCTGATACGCTGTTTCGCAGATCTTGATCCCGAGTGAAGCTGTGAGCTTTCCGCGGTCTTCTCCGGGAAACAGGGAAGCTATGGTGAATTCCGCCGGTCTTTTTTCGGGATCGTCATACTCGCCGAAAAGCGTATAACTCATCTCGCCGATCGGTTTATCGCTGACTGTAAGAATCAGGCGCCTGCGGTAAAAATCGTTGTCCGGCCGGATCATATCCGCGATTTTCTCCGCAGTGGTACCGAGTCCAAGCGGGAAGCCCGCGTGCGCCATGACAGCCCCATCATTCCACCATCCTGCGAGAATTTCCGCATCCTTTGAAGCGGCGTTTCGGATTGTGATTTCCTGGTTACGAAGATACATTCCCCTGCTTTCTGCCTGTTTTACGGGCCTTTCTCAGCTTCTTCAAAGTTTCTGGAACAGCCGTGCACTCCAGAATTCCATGCCGAGCTCCTCGAGATAGAAATGCAGGATCGCCTTCCAGTTTTTCGTCGCCGTGCTCAGCATAATAAACTGCGCCGCACCCTCCGACGAAACAACTTCCTTCGCGGCTTCGTAAAGCTTCCCGCCGATTCCGCGGGAACGGTATTCGGGCCGCACATAAAGCTCTTCCACCTCGAAATACGGCGTCAGATCCGGCATGATGGAACTTGAATTCTTCGCTCGTTCCATATGCCCAAAGAGATATCCAACCATTTCTTTCCCAAGAAAAGCCGTGAAAATCCGTTCGCCTTCGATATCCGATCGCTCATTTTTCCGGTAGCCGTGGCAGCTCTGTTCCGCTGCCCAGTCTTCCGAAAAGCGGATCAGCTGCAAAAGCAGGTCTTCGGTCAGTTCGGATTCGCGGATGACTGGCTCCGGCTCATTCTGAAGTCCGCTCATAACTGTTCCTTTCTGCCTGTCCGCTGCGGGAGGAGCAGGAGCTTTGAAGTCCGCTGACAGTATTCCTCATAATCTTCACGCCGCTCCAGGTTGTGCTTCTCCATCATCGGGATCGACACCAGCAGGAATAGCGCGATAATCAGAAGAAACCCAAGCCCACAGTACCATTTTTCGGGGTACAGCGCTGCATAGACAAGGAAAATCCCGGTCCAGAAGCTCATTTCCCCGAGGTAGTTGGGGTGGCGCGAATAACGCCAGACCGACACGTCGCAGCTTCGGCGTTCGCCCGGATGCGCAAGAAGGAAGTTGTGAATCGCATGGTCGGACAGAAACTCCAGCCCGACAGCTGCAAGCATCACTATGTATCCGACAAGGGTCAGCGCACGGAATTCCGGCGCCTGAAGCACGAAAAATGCCCCGATAAGCCCCGCATACACAACAATCGTCGGAACCATCTGCAGCCCGATGAGGTTGATCAGGAAAAAGCCGAACTTTCCGAGCTTTTCGCGGTACTGGCGGTAGCGCCAGTCCTCGTGCCCGAGCCCGCGGTAGGTATAGTACCAGTTTCCGGTCAGCCGAAGCGACCAGACGCAGACTGCAAAAAGCATCATCACACTGTTCGGATTCCACAGGCTGTACTTCAGCATCGCAAGAAACAGCATTACCGGCGGTGCGACGCTCCAGTACGGATCATAGAGCGAGGTGTCCGGGTAAAAGCAGGTGACGGCAAATATCAGAAGCGTCGCCGTCACGGTAAATGCGGCTTCCGCGAAAAGTATATTTTCAATCAGGAAAAACGGGACGGCACCGGCCGCAAAAGCCGCTGCATACAGAAGAAGATTCCACAGAAGTCCTTTCGCTCTCTCAGTCATACGCCGGGCTTCCTCCTACCGCAGCCGCTGCAGAATTTTCCTCCATTCTTCTCCCCGCAGTCGGGGCAGATCCATCTGCCGTCCTCTGTTAAAACAGGCTTCGAATCTTTCTCCTGTGTCGGGACAGCGTCGCCGGTATTCTGATTCGGCGAGGACGGCATCATATTAAAAAATCCTTGAATTCCGCCGTTTTTCGGATGAATCACTTCATGAGAGACCGGTTCTTCTCCTTCCGCGGCATCCCGCATCCGGTGAACGATATCCGTGATCACTTCTCTTCCTTCCTGCGGCACTGCCTTGATATTGATGCTGAAACGCTCCTGCAGCGGATTCTGCGGGTCAAAGTTCTCGTATGTCAGCGAGAGGTGCGCGGAAGAAGAATAATCCGTCGGCATGAAGCGCGGGTCCGGTTTGTATTTCAGCCTGGACCAGGCAGACATGTTCTCGCGCTCCGCAATTTCTTCAATCTCGGTCAGAACCGAAAGCGGCAGCTGATAAACATCCTTCGCGCCGTCCGTCATGCCGGATTCATTTCGGATCAGAAGCGCCGCTTCCTGGTCGGAAAGTCGGCTTAAGGTCACTTCGCTCTCCTCATGGCTGTTCATCATCATCCCGTTCGCCCAGAAGCTGTAGCTTACGGACCGAAGCGGCCCATGCGGATCACGTTTTTTCCGGAGTTCCGAAAAACTCAGGTTTTCCTCCGGCTCTTCCTGAAACATTCCCATGAAATTTCCGAAACGCGGCGCGCCGCAGGTCAGGCAGAACTTTCCCGAACCGGTATTTTCAGCCTTACAGCTGGAGCAGATCCATTTTTCTTCAGACATGATAAACCTCCATATATTGTTATTTACCAATAGATTCTTTTTCGTCACGGATCATTTCGAGCACCCGTGCTGCGAAAAGCAGGAGTTCCTCCCGCTTTTCTTCCGGCACGTCAAAAGCCCTGCCGCTGAAATAGCAGAAAAGCGCCTCCCGGGCTGTTTTGCGAAGCTCCTCCGGGAGATTTTTGAGCGCCCACTCACCGCCTTCCCGCTTGGACAGCACTTTCCGGTCCCGGATAAATCCCAGCACCCGGCAGAGATTCAGGATCACATAGACCGGGTTTTCGAGTACATCCTCCTCGGCTTCCGAAACATCCATCAGAATGCTGTCAAGATATGCCTCTTCCGGCACTTCCCCGAACATTTCCGCGATTTCGGGACCGTACAGGCACTTTCCGCGTGCCCGGATCACCGTAAAATGCGCGGCAAGGTCCGGATCAGTGCCCTTCATTTCCGCAATATACCGGTCCATATCCTCCAGCACCCGGTGAAGATGTCCGGCGGAAAAATGCAGCACAAAAGGCGTCGGGTGTTCAAAATGCCGGGAAGCCTCTTCCGTCACGATCGAAAGCTCAAAGCCGTCGTGATTCTGAGCCCCGGGCATGGCTTCCTGAAGGGCTAAAAGCATCTGCAAAAATGCTTTTTTCTCTTCATCCGAAGGCTCTTTACGGACAGTGAGAATCAGGTCGATATCTGAACGCGCCGGATCGAAACAGCCCATCGCGGCCGAACCGTGAAGGTAGATACCGCTCAGATTCTCCCCAAGGGTCCGGGTACTTCCTTCGACAAATTCCGAGAGGATCGGCTGAAGCTTTTCCTCCCGCAGTTCCCGGACCAGTTCTTCCACACCGGCGATTGCCTCGTATACCAACGCATCGCAGTGCGGTTTCTTCTCCAGGCCCTTTTCCATATTGATCCGAAGAAGGTCACGGCACTCCAGAAATCCTTCATGGTTCTCCTGGATTTTCCGATAAAAACGGCCGAGGTTTCTGGGGTCATCGACACCGAAAAAGCCAAGCGCCATCACGGATCCCGTGACCGCGCCGCAGATCCCGCCGCGCTTCATGCCGCCTCCGAAACCCGCCGCGAATTTCATTGCCATATCTGACGGGATCCCGAAGGCCTCCGAAAAAGGCAGCACCACCGACTGCGCGCAGTTGTAGTGTACGGCTGTCGCGGCGCGAAGTTCTTTTGCCCTGTCAATCAAAAAGCTCATATGTTCCCGCCTCACTCAGCAAGTTCATCCAGTGTCAGTTCGAAGGAACCTGCAAATTCATCCATGAAAATCCGAAGCTCCGGAAGCTCCTTCGAGAGTGCCTCAAGCTGCTTTCCGATCGACTCTTTCGCGCTCGCAAACTCCCGGTTCCCGAATTTCAGTTCCTCGACGCATTTGAGATAGGCAGAGAGCTTGTCCGCCGCCTTTACGATCCGGTACTCGCGGCTGTCCTTATCAGGCCGCAGATAAGGCTCAAAACCGGGCTTTAAATCCTCCGGAAGCATCGACAGGAGTTTCTCCACGGCTACATCCTCAATGTCGTGAAAAGCCTCTTTGATGCGCGGATTCGCGTACTTTACGGGCGTTGCAAGATCGCCCGTAATGACTTCGGAAACATCGTGGTAGGCAGCGATCAGGACCACTTTCTCCAGATCCGGATCAAGTCCGAGCCGCTCTTTCGCAATCGCCGAAAGCGCGTGCGACAGCAGCACAACCTGCATCGTGTGCTCCATGTCGTTTTCCGTCTGGGTGCCCTGCATCAGGCCCCAGCGGCTGATATATTTCATGCGGTTGATATAGGCAAAAAAGTTATTCATACAATCTCCTCACGTGTCAGATTCTTAAGCCAGATGTCGGTGTTGAAGCGCAGATACAGGAAGGGGAATTTCACGATTTCGTCGCAGCACATCACCATGTAGACAACCATGACCGGCCAGTGGAAAACGAAGCATCCGAGCATCGACAGCGGAATCGCGAAGCACCAGGTTGCAATAAAAACGCTGTAGGCGTCGTATTTCGCATCACCGCCCGAAGGAAGCACACCAACCGTGAACACGGTGTTGTAAGCGTAAGCAAACATATACAGAAGGTGATACAGAAGCATATACACCAGGTACTGCTTTGCCTGCGGCTCCAGCGCATAGAAAATATAAACCAGCGGGCCGACCAGCGCGATCAGGCCCATATTAATCAGCCCGTTCACAAAAGAGACGCCGAAAAAGCGCTTTCCGTACGCTTTTGCGCGCTCAAACTGGTTCTGTCCGAGCATTTTCCCAAGCATAATGCCAGCGCCGGAAGCAAGTCCGTGCGTCAGTCCCTGCATCAGCGTCTGCGCAACACCGGTAACCGAATAGGCTGCTGTCACATCCGTGCCAAGATGTCCCATGATAAAGGCATGCACCGTCATCGATAGTCCCCAGGACAATGCTGAAGCGAGCATGCCCGGCGCAACGTGCCAAACGTCCCGTTCAAAATCCTTTGAGAAGAAACGCATGCTCTCCATATCCGGATGCACATGGTCTTTCTGCCGCGCCTCGATGATACAGATCATCATGGCCAGAAACTCAACCGCAATTGTGGAATACGCGGAACCGTTTGCCCCGAAGCCCTGCCATTTCCCGACACCGTAGATCAGGAAGAAGTCCGCCGACATATCAACAATCACCGTGATTGCCGAGATCCAGAGGCTCATTTTGACGCGCCCTTGAATCCGCATCATCATCAGGTAGCTCTGTGCGATTCCGGAAAAGACATAGGAAAAACCGACGATCCGCAGATACCCCGCGCCAATCTCGATCATCTCCCGATCCTGCGTGAAAACTGCCATCACGTGTTCCGGTATGAGAAGCGCCAGCAGGAAAAATACCAATGAAATCCCGACGGAATAGCGGATCGCCATCGCAAGGAAGCGCTTCGCGTTTTTCGTATCGCCCTTCCCCATGTACTGCGCGACCAGCACGCCGATCGCCCCGATCACCGAACCAGTGAAAAGCGACATCACAAAGGAAACCTGGTTTGCGAGGGACACCGCCGCGATCGAAGCCTGGTTCAGCCGCCCGAGCATCAGCGCGTCCGAGGCTCCGACGAGCGCCACCAGAAGGTTCTGCAGCGCAAGCGGCACCGCCAGCGTCAGGAGCTCGCGGTTGAAGGCTTTTTTATCTTCTTTTGTCAGGACAGCCGCCTGAATCGGCTGGCGTTTTACACGTTTTTCTCTCATCATTCTCACTCTGCCCCGACCAGATGCACCGTCATGGGTATATGCCCGACTGCCGGCAGGAACTTTTCAAATACATCAGCAGTACGCATTTTCAGGCTCGAGGTATTGACGCAGGGATGGCAGCCCAGAAATTCATCCCGAAGCACATCCTCATCCACCAGAAGCTGTACTGCATGGTCATGATCGTTCATCAGACCCATAATGCTGACGGCGCCCGGTTCGATGTCAAGATACTTCAGCATGTTTTCGGGACTCGCGAAGGATAGCCTCGCGGAATTGATCTGCGCTGAAAGTTCTTTGGTCTTGAAAACCTTATCGCCCGGCATCATCAAAAGGTAAAACTTCGTTGCCTGCCGGTTGCAGAGAAACAGGTTTTTGCAGATCACAATCTGAAGGATACGGTCGATTTCCTGACAGGCCTCCATCGTGCCCGCGGCTTCGTGATCGGTTCTCTGATAGCTGATGCCGAGACTGTCCAGAAAATCATAAACCCGGACTTCTCTTTCCAGTCTTGTGCTGCAGTCCTCCGGCCGTCCGTCTAAAAGTTCCATCCAAGCTCCCTTCTCTGCTCTTAGCATGAGCCAGAAAAAAGTATACCGCAATTTCCGTCGGCTGTAAATATAAATGTGAAGATATGCGGCTGATACCGAGGATACGGTACATCCGAGCCGAGGGTAATGTGTGTCCTTCTGAGGCGTATTGGAACCTACGCCGAAGAGGGACACACATCTTACAGGCGAGTTTTGCCCATACCTGGCGCGCAGTATTGTATCTTGACGAAAAGAGGATTATCCGATAAAATACCGGTAAAGAAAACCCCACGGTTTTCACACCATTTTATCATTTCAGGAGGAAAGCCTTATGTCCATTCAGACTTTTACCTATCCGATTAAAAACAGCACCATTCCGCTCCGTGTGGCGCACGGGCATTTCGCGACAAGCCACAGCCATATCAACTACTACATTGACCTGACTTTCACGAAACACCGCCTTTCGGAGGCCCGCGAAGCCGCTGCGCTTCTTGCAGGTAAATTTAAATCCAGCACCGTCGTCGATTCGATTCTCTGCCTGGACGGGACGGAAGTGATCGGCGCCTGCATGGCTTCGAATATCTCTGCGGCCGGCTTCAATACCATCAATGCGCACCAGACTGTTTATGTCGTGACGCCCGAGCACACCACGGGTTCACAGCTGATTTTCCGCGAGAACATCGCGCCGATGATCACCGGAAAGCATGTCCTGGTGCTCGCGGCTTCCGTTACGACCGGCTACACGGCACAGGCTGCCGTCGAAGCGATCCGCTACTACGGCGGCGAAGCTGTCGGCATCTGCGCGATCTTCTCCTGCCTGCAGGAATGCGAGGGCTTCCAGATTGCCTCCATTTTCAACACCTGGGACGATCTTGATGACTACCGGAGCACCTCCTCGCATGACTGCCCGCTGTGCCGCGCCGGCTATAAGCTTGACGGGCTGGTGAACAGCTTCGGCGTGTCGGCATTTTAAGAGGCGCCGCAGTCCTGTTTATGTGAGGAAATGAGTATGAAACCCACTCTGAAAGTCACCGGCCGCGGACGGCTGTCACTCACGCCCGACATGATCCGAATCCGGATTGAGCAGACGGACACCGATCCGGACTACAGCAAAGTCATCCGGGAATCCACCGCACACACGGAAGAACTGAGAACGGAACTCACGGCGCTTGGCTTCGATGAGAAAGCCCTGAAAACTCTGAATTTCAATGTCAGTACCGAGTACGAGGGCTATCAGGACAGCGATATGCTCTGGAAGCAGCGTTTCAAAGGCTACACGGTCCGCCACAGTATGAAAGTGGAGTTTTCACGGGACGATGAGCTGATGGCGAAGGTTCTCTACCGCATCTCCTGTCTCTCCGGAAAGCCGGAATTTCACATCGAATACACGGTCCGGGATACGGAGGAAGCGAAAAAGAAGCTCCTCGAAAAAGCGGTTCAGGATGCGCGTGAAAAGGCGGAAATTCTCGCGAAAGCTTCCAAAACCGCGCTTCTTCAGATTCTCTCGATTGATTACTCTTTCGGTGATCTGAGCTTTTCGGTGCAGCCGGTGAACCGCTTTACAGGTGCGAAGATGGCTGTCGCTGAGGAAGACGCTATGGACTTTTCCGTCGAGCCGGAGAATATTGATGTGACGGACACCGTCACCATTACCTGGCAGATTCAGTCACAGGAATAGTCAAAGGATGTTTACGAAGAGCCGCCGAAGCACGGAGAGGGGGAGCCGAATGGCTCCCCCTCTCCGTGCTTTCTCCGTCATTTTCACTGAAAACCTTTCAGCTTAACATCAAAGACCTTTTCCGTGCGGCCTCCATCTGCAGTTTCGAAAATCACCTGTGCCTCCGTATCCGAAAGCCGCCGGATGCCGATCAGCCGAAGTTCATCCGGATTGTATAAGCCGTTCAGTATCTCGCTCATGCCGCCGTCCCGGTATCCGATGGTGAGGCCGGTCTGCGGCATCATGACTGCCGCCATCACATCCGCGTCTTTACTGAGATAAACCTTCATCTGAAGACCGGAACCCTCTTTCAACGCATCGCAGTGATTTCGAAGGATTTCGGAAATCTCTTCCCCGCAGTCCCCGAGGAAAACAAAATCCTTGCCTTCTTCCGCGATCAGGCTTTCTTCTGCAGCCTCCCGTAGATCCATCAAATTACTCAGGCAGATTCCTGTGCCGTCCGGTCCGGGACTGACAAAGCCGAAATGCAGCGTTTCCTTTCCCTTCTGAACCGCGAAATCTTCCCCGTATGGGCCGGAAGTATAGCTGATGATGAGCTTTTCCTGATCTTCTGTGAGAACCCGGATTTCCTGCGGAATCTGAAGGAAAACTTTATCCACAAAGTTTTTCATCGCAGGAAGTGCTTCCTCGTTTCCGGAATTCAGCTCCAGATAATCCCCGGAGTCTCCGGAACTATTCCGCTTCACGATGTCAAACTCCGCAAACGTCCCGTATTCCCAGCCGCGCCAGTATTCATATTCGTCCGGCGAATATTCACAGAAAACCCGGTATCTGCCTGCCGGAAAACGGTAATCAAAAATGTCCGTTGAAACACCGATGGATACGCTTTTACCGGGCTGAACGAAACACAGAAGTTCCTGAAAAGCAACATGATCCCGGTAGGGAATCCTGCACCATGTCCCATTCTGAAAAACTTCAATCAAAGGATACTGATTGTAATAAACCACGGAATCCGTCCGGTTTTCCAGAATGCAGTAAATCGGTTCACCTTTCCGGCAGCTGCTGAATTCCGTCGTCACCGAAAACCCGTCCAGGCTCTGTATGTCCCCGTGTTCGGCGACCGGAAGCTGCTTCGAGCAGCCCGAAAGCGCTGCTGAGAGCACGATCGCAAGCACCGCAATGATCAGGATTCTATCTGTTTTCATGCCGTATGCCTCCTTTTGTCGGTCTTTTACAGTATCAAATGCGTTTTCCGAGCAGAAAGTTTCAAAGTTTTAATAAAGTACCATCCGTGTTCAGTGTCCCGGCGACAGTTTCACGGCACTAAGGCAGATAAACAGCGCCGAAAGTCCCAGGTTAAAGACCATCGCGATAAGAAGTCCGAGCGGCAGTACCTGGAACGCGAAGGAGACTGCGATGATCGCCGCTAACGGTCCGAGGCCGAAATACAGGAACATGATCTGCACGAACTGTTTGATTGTTTTCCCGGTGTGCTGCGGAACCGTGAGATCGATAAAGGTTGCGATCGTCGTGGAATACGCATCCACCGAAAGAATGAACAGCAGCCATACCGGCAGCATATAAAACTGAGTCTGCAGGATAATCGCAGCTGCCAGCATTCCCGGAAGAAGGTCTAAAAGGCTGTTGTAGCTGCCCCCTAAAAGGGAAAACATCAGTTTTTTGAAGGTGCTTTCCGGAATCATACGGAAATAGTCCACGCGCACATCCTGATCCAGCGGATTCCCAAGCGACCGGTAGAAGGCAATGACCCCCATCAGAAGCGCTACAATTGCGAAACGGTCAATCGGCAGGTCTTTTGCCGTAAAGAACAGAAGAAGCGCTGCACCGATCCCGACGACAAGGTAGGTAATCGTCGTCTTGGTAAAGTATTTGAGCATCCCGAAACGGTGCCGGTTGTAAACGGTTTTCCAGAAGAAAATGTTTGCGCCCTCTCCCCGGTTCAGGCCGTCACGCTGCAGACTCTCGCTGCGGTCTTTTTTGCGCCTGCGGAACTTGATTCCGCCGGATTCCTGCATCTCCCGCTGAAGCTCCGCCGTTTCCTCCGACTTTGCCATCGCGTCTTCGTAGAAATCCACTTTCATCCGGCTCATCACGACAAGAAGAAGAACACAGCTTAACAGGACAAGTCCAAGCATCAGGCCTGCCATCGGGAGATTCCCCTCGATCGTATACATGCAGAAGCCTTTGAGCCATCCGATTACCGGAACATAGCGGCTCACAGGAGCGCTGAAATAGCCGATTGCGGCATATAGCGGTCTCAGCCCGCTTCGAAGATAGTAAACCAGAAATCCAGCGGCAATCACACCAAGCACTGCATAAACACCGGTGCTGATCCGCGACTTTTTGTTTTCATTCGTCGCGGAATACGCATAGAGAAAGGACTGCAGCAGTGTCGAAAAGATCATCAGGATGCCCCAGGCGACGACGATCGATACCGCGCCTCCGGTGCTGAGCCCCAGATTGTGCGTCAGGTTCGGCATCTGAATGAACATGTACAGGGTCAGAAAAACCATCACGCCCATTTTCGTAATCAGCCGGAACAGCAGGACGGCCTGCGGCTTCATCGGTGCTGAAAACAGCAGATTTACGTCTGCAGGAAGGAAAATCTTCGCACCGCTCTTGTCTGCGCTCAGTGCCTGAAGCACGAGAATCAGCAAGATTACCGCCG
>CADCPV010000355.1 GCA_902803345.1 uncultured Eubacteriales bacterium
AATCCAGAAGGGTCAGAAAATCACGGTTTTTCAGGTTCAGCATCCTTATCTCCTCTTCAGAAAAGTATGTCAAGTATGATAGACGATTTTTCGCGTTTTGTCTACCCTGAAATTGTCAGAATCCCGTATTTGCGGATTCTGTGCACATATTGTATGTATTACGGGGTTTACTTTTACAGTCTGTATAGAGTTATGCGGCGGCCTCTGATTTTCCTCCGGTTTTTCGGCCCGAAGCTCTTGATTTTGCAAAAAAGCTCTGCTACATTCGCCTTACAGCATCAATCGTCCCGGCGAAAAACAAAGCAGGCCGAGCCGTGCCGATACGGTTTTTGAGTGAAGAAACAAAGCTTTTATTTGATTTCGCCGCCAATGGGATCCGATCAGGGAAAGGTTCTGGCACGCATACCGGATCATTGCATCACACAAAGATTCCCATCTGTACCAGATCTCTGCAAATCAGGCGCCTGTCATCCGGGGGAGAAAATGGAACCCTGAAAAAGAGCGCATCGATTGTTTTCCGACTGCTTTCACGGTGTATGTAAATGGAAAAGCGCTGTGATCCCGCATCACAGAGAAAAGCATAAATCAGGAAGAAAGAGCGGTCAGCATCCCCTTACGAAAAATCCCGGAGGACGCCTGCGGAGCCCCTCGAAAAAAACGCCGCATCAAGAGGCAGCATAAATATAAGGAGTACATTTGCCGGATACTCGTCGGATATTTATGAAGCTCTGCAGGAAAAAGCGGCCGCTTCCGGAAAACCGAAGCGGCCGCGCTGTATTCATCGTAATAATCTGTTAAACCATTCCTGCCCGAAGGAAGAACTTCCGTGCTTCTTCTTCGGAATCGGCGATGCCGATCGTTCCGCCTAAAAGCTGGAGTTTTTCCACAAAGTCTTCGTAGCCGCGGAGAATGTAGTTGATCTCCTCCACGACGGATTCCCCGTCTGCCGCAAGTGCTGCAATCACCAGAGCTGCTCCGGCCCGAAGATCCGGCGCGACAAGCTGTGCGCCCCGGAGTTCATGTACGCCGGTAATGATCGCGATATTGCCTTCCACGGAGATATGTGTGCCCATTCTGTTCAGCTCATCGACATACTTGAAGCGGTTTTCGAAAATCGTTTCGTTGACCGTGCTCGTGCCGTTTGCCGTGGCAAGAACGACAGCGATCTGCGGCTGCATGTCAGTCGGGAAACCGGGATACGGCAGCGTCTTGATTTTCGCCGAACGAAGCGGACGGTTTTCTGCGATGACCCGTACCGAATCGTCGTACTCCTGTACCTCACATCCGATTTCACGGAGCTTCTGGCTGATGCATTCCAGATGTTTCGGAATGACGTTTTTGACAAGTACATTGCCCCGGGTCGCGGCTGCGGCTGCCATAAAGGTGCCGGCCTCGATCTGGTCCGGGATGACCGAATAATCGGTTCCGTGCAGTTTTTCCACTCCGTCGATCCGGATCACATCAGTACCCGCTCCCTTTATCCGGGCGCCCATGCTGTTCAGGAAGTTTGCAACGTCGACGACGTGGGGCTCTCTCGCCGCGTTCTCGAGGACCGTGCGTCCTTTCGCGTAAACCGCGGCCATCATGACATTAATCGTTGCGCCGACTGTAACCGTATCGAAATAGATATTGGCCCCTTGAAGTTCTGAAGCTTCCACGAGCACCATGCTGTTTCTGATACTGGTCTTTGCGCCGAGCGCTTCAAATCCTTTCAGGTGCTGGTCGATCGGGCGGCTGCCGATCGTGCATCCGCCGGGCAGCGCCACCTCCGCATAGTGATATTTCCCGAGGAGCGCCCCGAGCATGTAATAGCCTGCGCGCATCCGGCGGATATAGCGGTTGTTGACAACGTAGCTTCGAATGGATCGGCCGTTCATCAGGACCTCATGGCGCGAAAGGCGTTTAACCTTTGCACCGGTATCGGCGATCGCCTCCAGAAGCGTATTGACGTCGCTCACATCGGGAATATTGCGGACAAATACATCCTCGTCCGCCATAATGGAAGCCGCGAGTAAGCCGAGCGCTGCATTTTTCGCGCCGGCAATCGCTGTTTCCCCGTGAAGCGGCGTACCGCCTTTTACTACAAATTCCATCATATCCTTCTATGCTCCAATCGTCCCGCACCGGCGGGAAAGAAAAGCAGTTCCCCGTACAGGATCATCTTCCTCTTTTCGGGGGAGTAATCCTAATATACCACAAAGATTCCCCGCTGTAAAGAGAAATGTTACAAAATTGTGAAGTTTTTTTCGATCAAGTTACGGATTCGTCCGGAAGCCGTAATGAATTACGCTTTTTTCCTTACAGAATAGCCAAAACTCCCGATCGACTCCCCGAGCGGGAAGTACTGTCCGTGCGCATAGGCGACAAGTCCCGCCTGTTCCAGAGAGAGCCTGCCCTTCGGATCGAGAAGTTTTTCATCCACATCAACTGCGACTACTTCCGCAAGGAACAGATCATGCGAGCCGAGTTCCCGGACTTCCGTCACGCGGCATTCGATATTGACCGGACTCTCCGAAATCAGCGGTGCGGACACCTTCGATGCGGGTGCTTTTGTGAGTCCCGCTGTTCTGAACTTGTCTTCCGTTTTCCCCGAACGCACGCCGCAGTAGTCCGCCGCACGCACAAGGTCCTCTGTGACAAGGTTGATCACGAATTCGCCGCTTTCCCGGAGCATTTCATAGGAAAAGCGCTCTTTCCTTACCGAGATTGATACCATCGCAGGCGAAGAGCAGACCGTTCCGCACCAGGCGATTGTCAGCACATTGTCCTGCCCGGATTTTCCGCGGACTGTTACGAGAACCGCCGGCACCGGCGATAAAATACTGCAGGGTTCCCAGACCTGTTTAGCCATCTTTGTTTCTCCCTTTGTCGATTCTGTCTATAAATGCAGGGTAATATTTGAAGCGTTTTGTCTGAATTTACAGTTTGTTATTATGACGTTCATATTTTATTCATATTTATGTCGTATCCTGTATTCAACGAGAACAGAGATAACTTCTTCATTTGTGGTTGATTTTCTAAATGTTTTTCATAATTCCCCCGAGCCTAACCAACTCGGGGGCTCCTCTTTTCACAGGCACAGAGAGACTGCCCGGATTTTCTGGAAGATCCGGGCAGTCTCTTCTCTTTTTATGAAATACCGGATAATCAGTCGTTCTGATCCTGAACTTCCTCTTCTTCGGGTGCAGCCGTCTCATCTTCAGGCGCAGCCGTCTCCGCTTCGGTCGCAGTACCTTCAATATCCGCAAAGTCCTGCAGCAGGAATACGGATTCCTCATACATATTTGCCGCATTCTCCGCGTTCTTCTTCTGCTGGTTGACAATCGTAATCACAATGCCGGTCACAAGGCCGACAACAAGAAGCGCAATCACAGCCCAGACAGCGATCTTACGGATCTTTGCTGCCCGTTTCTGCTTCGCGATCTCTTCTTTCCGGTTCTTCTTGGATTCTTTGTACTGGTTTACTTTCTGCTGGCTCATAAAACCCGCCGCCTTTCATGATCTCCTGCTGTTTTCGAAACAGCCTAAAAAATATACCACAGTTTTCAGGGAAAATCAAGTATTATTATTCAGGGAAACGCTGATTAGAGCGTTTCCCTGGCGCCGGATTCGGCTGCGAAGCAGCTTTTTCCTTGCGAATCCGTGTGCATCCGCCGGAGGCTCTAAGGAAACACTGATTCAGTGTTTCCTTAGTCTCCGTATCCGTTCGGGTTGTTTTTCTGCCAGTTCCAGGAATCTGCGCACATCTTCCGAAGGTCGAACTGCGTTTTCCATCCCATTTCCCGGTATGCCTTCGAGGGATCCGAATAGTTCACCGGAACGTCGCCCGGGCGCCGCGGCGCAAACCGATAAGGGATCGTCAAATGATTTGCTTCCATGAAGGCATTTACGACATCGAGAACACTGTAGCCGGTGCCGGTGCCGAGATTGCAGATGAAAAGCCCCGGGTTCTCCGAAAGCTTCTGAATCGCCGCCACATGGCCGAGCGCAAGGTCCACGACATGAATATAGTCGCGGATGCAGGTGCCGTCCGGCGTATCGTAATCGTTTCCGAAAATGCTCAGGATTTCACGTTTTCCGACTGCAACCTGCGTAATGTAGGGCATCAGGTTATTGGGGATTCCGTTCGGATTCTCGCCGATTGTGCCGCTTTCGTGTGCGCCGATCGGGTTGAAGTAGCGAAGGAGCACCACATTCCACTCCGGGTCCGCTTTCTGGATGTCCGAAAGGATCTGCTCCAGCATCGACTTGGTCCAGCCGTAGGGATTCGTGCACTGGCCTTTCGGGCAGTTCTCGGTCACCGGAATCTCCTCCGGATCGCCGTAAACCGTCGCGGAAGAGCTGAAAATGATGTCCTTCACGCCGTGGCGGCGCATTACATCCAAAAGCACGAGCGTTCCGCCGATGTTGTTTTCGTAGTATTCCCAGGGCTTCTGGACGCTTTCGCCGACGGCCTTTAAGCCCGCAAAATGAATCACGCTGTCAATCTGTTCCTTTGCGAAAACTTCTTCCAAGCCGATCCGGTCGCGGATGTCCGTGAGATAGAACGGTACTTTCTTCCCGGTAATCGCTTCGACGCGGGGAAGCACTTTGGCGCTTGAATTGCTGAGATTGTCGATAACAACGACATCATACCCGCGGTTCTGAAGTTCCACAACGGTGTGACTGCCGATATAGCCGGCGCCGCCTGTTACAAGAATAGCCATAATCAGTCTCCCTTATACCGTAATTTCCGCCGTCAAAGACAGCGCGTCCGGATTTGCCCGAAGGATCGGGCGGACAATTTTTTTCAGGAATTCCGCGGTCTGAAGATCCGCGGCGCCGATATACTTTTTCGGATTTAGAAGCGAATCGATTTCCTCCTGGCTGATACCGAATGCCGGATCCTCCGCGATCAGCTGCAGCAGGTTGTTGTCAAGACCTTCTTCCTTCACGCGTCTTCCTGCCTCCATCGAGAGCCGGCGGATCCGCTCATGCAGCTCCTGCCGGTCGCCGCCGCGCTTCACCGCATCCATCAGGATATTCTCGGTCGCCATGAACGGAAGTTCCTCCATCAGGTGCCGCTCGATCTGCTTCGGATAAACCTTCATGCCGTCCGTGATATTCAGATACAGATCGAGGATCCCGTCGCAGGCGAGGAACCCTTCCGCAACCGAAAGCCGCTTGTTCGCGGAGTCGTCAAGCGTCCGCTCCAGCCACTGCGTGGAGCTCACGATCATCGGATTCATGAGGTTGGAGATTACGAAATCCGCGAGGCTTCCCATCCGCTCCGAACGCATCGGATTCCGTTTGTATGCCATCGCGGAAGACCCGATCTGGCCCTTTTCAAAAGGCTCCTCAAGCTCCTTTTTATGCTGCAGGAGCCGGAGGTCGTTCGAGAACTTGTGCGCGGACTGTGCAATTCCCGCGATGACAGAGAGCACCCGGCTGTCGATTTTCCGCGAATAGGTCTGCCCGGAAACTGCATAGACGCCCGGGAAATCCATCTTTTTCGCGATCAGCTCGTCCAGCTTCTTTACTTTTTTGTAATCGCCCTCGAAAAGCTCCATGAAGGAAGCCTGAGTGCCGGTCGTACCCTTCGACCCTAAAAGCCGAAGGGAATTGATCACATAGTCAAGATCCGCAAGGTCCATCACGAGGTCCTGGATCCACAGTGTTGCGCGCTTTCCGACGGTCGTCGGCTGCGCCGCCTGGAAATGTGTGAACCCGAGCGTCGGAAGGTCCTTGTACTCCTCCGCGAATTTCGCAAGCTGTGCGATCACGGCGATGACTTTCTTCCGGAGGAGCCGAAGGCCGTCGCGCATGAGAATCAGATCGGTGTTGTCGCCGACATAGCAGCTCGTCGCGCCGAGGTGAATTATGCCCTTTGCTTTCGGGCACTGCACTCCGTAGGCATAGACCTGCGCCATAACGTCGTGGCGGACTTCTTTCTCGCGCTCGGCCGCTACATCAAGATTGAGGTCGTAAATATGCGCGCGAAGCTCCTCGATCTGCTCTTCCGTCACCGGAAGCCCCAGCTCGTTCTCCGCCTCCGCAAGCGCCACCCAGAGTTTCCGGAAAGTCGTGAATTTCCGGTCCTGGGAGAAAATCTCCTGCATTTCCCGGGAAGCGTAGCGCCCCGAGAGCGGGCTGTCGTAGATATCAGTCCTCTGTGTCATGACTCTTAGTGGATCCTTTCTTCCGGCGCTCCCGCCGCTTTTTCGTTACATTTTCCTTCTTCTGCAGGATCTGCTCCTGCATTTCTTCGCTGCAGGGCTTGATGGTCCGAACGCCGAAGAATCCCGTATGATCCTCGGTCTGCTTCACGCGGATCTTGCCTTTCATGAGCCCGTGCTTCGGGCACTGTGCAAGCGCAAGGTACTGTCTGCCGCCGTCTGAGAACCAGTTCACGGTCTTTTTCATCGCGCGTCCGCAGACAAAGCAGGGAAGCTCCAGAAGCTTTTTGTTTTCCAGCAGTTCCTCCTTGAGATTGAAGGCACGCGACACGTATTTGCTGTAGGTATCGAAATCGAAGGTGGTTTCCTCAAAACGGTTCTTCGGCACCCGGTAATAGTCAATGGAGAAATAGGATTCGTACTCCTTGAGGTTGATCCGCTGCAGCACCATTCCGGTGTATTTTGCGTCGTCAAAAGCGTGGTGGAACTTCCCCTCTGCCGGAATTTCGTACTTTTCGATCACATATTCCAGCGCGTGGCGGGTCTTGCCTTCATTCTCCTGCAGCGCATAAAGCTTCTGCACATCGAGATATTTCAGCGGATACTTCCAGGGGATTTTGATGTCGAAATACGACATGTTCCGCTCCAGCTGCGTCAGGTCCGAGGAGCCCCAGATGCAGAAAATGTAGTCCTTCCCGCACCAGTCCAGGAATTCCTCGCAGGCATCCTCGAAGTAGATTCCCTTTTCGTCGAGATCCCGGTCCGTCCAGCCCGTGATTTCTTTCGTCCTTCTCAGAAGAAAGGGATAAACCTGAGGCCGGATCAGGCGCTGGAATTCGCCCACAGGCTTCATGTTCCGGTCAATCTTCACCGCGCCGATTTCGATGATCTCAAAAGGCAGTTCCTCTTCCTCATCGATTTTGTAGGCGGCCTGGTTCCACTCCAGGTCGAGACAGATATAATTCATACAATTCTCTTTCCGTGCACCAAAATGAACAGTCCTTTTTGACGCCCATACTGCGTCATTTTCAGTATAACACCAAACCCGGGTTTTCGCAATAATAATTACAGGGCCGGCGCAGCTGTCGAGAAAAGCGCGGGGCCGGCACAGCGCGGAAAGATCTTCCGTCCCGAAGACGGTTCCAGGTCTCCTCGACAGAAGATATTCTCCGCGCTGTACCGGCCCCACAGGATATCGCGATGCCCCGGGATCGCTGGGTTATTTCCCATACCGAAGTTTCCGAAGTTTCCGGACGCTTGCGATGAGGATTTCTGCCGCCGTATTGCACTCTGCTTCGGTCGTGAACTCACCGAAACTGAAGCGGAGAGAAGCGTTTGCGCGCTCCACCGTCATACCGGGAAGCGCCATCAGGACGTGGGATGGTTCAAGAGAACCGGAGGCGCAGGCGGAACCGGCGGAGACGGCGACCCCCTGCAGGTCGAGATGAATCAAAAGCGTTTCCGCTTCAATGCCCGGGAAGCTCAGGTTCAAATGGCCCGGAAGGCAGTTTTTCGTTCTGCTGCAGCTGTTTTCAACGGTGTCCGGGAGTGCGGCCAGGATTTCTTCCCGAAAACGGTCCCGAAGTGCGGAAATCCTGAGAACTGACGCTGCCATATGCTGTTCCGCGTACTCTGCTGCAAAAAGTTGCCCCGCAATCCCGGGTGTGTTCAGCGTTCCGGAGCGAAGGCCCCGCTCCTGTCCGCCTCCGTAAAAAAGCGGGCGAAGCGGCGCGTCTTTTGCCTGATAGAGGAATCCGACGCCCTTCGGCGCACCGAATTTGTGTCCGGACCCGGAGAGATAATCGATCCCGGATGTTCCGACATCGATCGGGATGTGTCCGAAGGCCTGCACGGCATCAGTATGGAAAAGCACTCCGTACTTTTTGCATACAGCACCGATTTCCCGGATGGGTTGGATCGTACCGAGTTCGTTGTTTGCGGTCATGACAGAAACGAGGGTTTCTGATGCAGGGAGGTCATGAATGGCCTCATCCACCTGCTTCGCCGATACCATTCCAAACCGGTCCGGTTTCATGATTGTGAGCTTTCGCCCTGTCTCCGCCGCTTCCCAGGCTTTTGCTGCCCGAAGCACCGACTCATGCTCTATCGCAGTCGTGATGATATGACGAATCTTCCCGGCTCCCGCACCGAACACCGCGAGGTTATTGCTCTCCGTCCCGCCAGATGTAAAGAGGATCTCGGAAGGTGTGCAACCAAGCATTTCCGCGATCTTCCGGCGGCAGCGACCGATCACATCCCGGCTCTTTTCGGCCGCCTGATGAATCGAGGAAGGATTCGCATATTCTTCTGTCATATAAAATCGGGCTGCCTCCGCCGCTTCCGGAAGGACCGGCGAGGATGCCGCATAGTCGAGGTAAATCATAACTGCTCCCAAAAAAAGATCCGCTTAACCGGCCGGAACCGGTTAAGCGGATTATAGTCCAAATTTTCTTAACTTTCAAGGAGCTTTCTCAGGCGGTTCTTCGAAAGATCGTCCGCATTTTCGTCACGGAGCTTCTCCGCAATTGCCGCACATTCGGCGGCCTTTTTCAGATTGTCCGTCATCGGAAGATCCGACTCGACCGGGAAGGACAGCTCGTGAAAGCCATCGCCTTCGATGTCCTCATAGCGCAGGGAAATCGTTGCAAGCTCCTCACTCTCCCGGACGACGGTCTCCTGGTATTTCAGGCCGCTCTTCACTTCTTTCCCTTCGCGAAGCTTCAGTTCATAAAGCGCGATGCAGTAGGAACCGGACCCGAAAGGCTCCGCAATCACCGTATCGTCCCGGAAATCCTCATGGGAAAGCATGCGGTTTTCGTAGCCGATCAGTTTATATGCCTCAACCTTTCCGGGGTTGAATTCGACCTGCGCCTTGACATTTTTTGCAATCGGATAAACCAGCGATTCGTAGTTTGCGACAATGTTCTTCTCGATATCGCTCTGGGCATTCACGACGAAGTAGTTGCCGTTGCCGTTTTTCGCAAGTGCTTCCAACTTGTCATCCTTCAGGTTGAAAATGCCGGTGCCGATTGCGGAGAAATACGCGCCCGAAAGCTTTTTCTTTTCGATCAGCCCCTTCAGCCCATCCTTGTCGGTGATGCCGAAATTCAGGTCGCCGTCCGTCAGGATAATCACGCGGTTCACGCCGTCTTCGATCTTGTTTTTCTCAATAATCTCATAGGCTTTCGCGATGCCGGCCGATCCGTAGGTTGCGCCGTAGATGTAAACATCCTTCACAACCGTATACAGAAGCTCCTCGATGTCCTGCTCTTTTCGAAGCTTCAGGCCGTTCACGACCACATGATCGTTGCTGGAATAGGTCACAAGGCTGAAAATGTCGCCATCGTTCATTTTGGTAAGAACCGCGATAATCGACATGACCATCT
>CADCPV010000356.1 GCA_902803345.1 uncultured Eubacteriales bacterium
ATAAATACCTTTGCGCCGAATTCGGTCATGGCATTGCGGCTGGATTCCGGATTGTAGAAGTCCCAGGTTTGTACGAGGGCCGGTACGCCGAGGGATTCCGCTGCCTGCATGATCGCCTCCAGCGAGTTCGGGTCAAAGGCATTGAATGCGCCGATCGCCCAGCGCTCCTCACGCGCCTGCTCAAAGATCTGTTTTTCCTGTCTTCCGGTTACTAACATGGTGCATACCTCCTGTATGAAAATCTTTATAATGTTTGATGGGTGCAGTCCCGATTACGGGAATAAATTATGTTTGCTCGGACGCGTTTTCGCGCGTCAGCTTCTTCATCCAGTTGAAGCTGTTGATTTTGACAAATGCGACGATGCATTTCAGGATCTGGTCGCATTTTAAGGCAAGGAATACGACCCAGGCCGGTGCTCCGAGAAGAAGAGCGGTTACGCCCGCCGGGATCAGGACGCCGAAGACGAAGATCGAGTCCATTTTGAAAACGAAGCCGGTGTCGCCGCCGGATTTCACAAGGCCGCCGAGGCAGGTTGCCTGCCAGCAGGTGCCGATGAAAGTGAAGGTCAGGACATTGAAGAACTGTCCCGTTGTACGGACGGCGTCTTCACTGATATCATAGAAGCCGACAAATGGCTTTTTGAGAAGCACGATCACAAGAGAAGAAAGGAGGCCTATGCCGAGGAAGATCAGTTCGGCGGTCGTGGCATATTCCTTCATCTCTTTGAATTTCCCGGCACCGACGGTTTTGGATGTCACGATTCCGAGCGCCGCCGAAAGTCCGAATACGCCGACCCGGAGCAGGTTTTCCATCTGCGCGACAATCGAGGAGGCGGTGATCGCAGCGGGACTTAAGTGTCCCATGATCGTCGAATAGGCAAGCATGTTGACGGCCCAGACCATCTGGCCTGCGACGACCGGCGCGCCGTTTTTGATGAAATCACGCCGAAGAAGCGGTGCTTTCAGGAAAAGATCCGGGATCTTCAGGCCGAGCCGTTTGTCGATCACGAACACATAGACTGCAGCGATCAGAAATTCCACGATCCGGGAGATCAGGGTCGCAATCGCCGCGCCTTTGACGCCGAGGGCCGGAAGGCCGAATTTGCCGAAGATCAGGACCCAGTTCAGGAAGATATTGACAAAGAGCGCGATCAGGGAAACATAGAAGCCGAGTTTGGCGTTTTCCACCGATTTCATCGTGGAAATCAGAAGCTGTGAGGCACAGAAGAAAACGTAGGAGAGCGCAACGAAAATCACATAAGGGATTGCAGCTTCCACGACTGCAGCATCATTTGTGAGGCGCCCCAGAAGAAAACGCGGGAAGATCAGCACAATTGCGGCAATCACGGCGCCGACAAGCACCGACCAGCGGATGCCCATCGCGGCGATCCGGCGGATGCTTTTCGTGTCGCGGATGCCCCAGTACTGGGCGGCGATAATCAGCATCGCAGCATCGATGCCGAAAACAAACATCTGCAGAACCGTCTGGAACTGGTTGCCCATGTATACGGCGGAAACAGCGGTGTCTCCAAGCCGGCCGACCATCAGGTTGTCGGCGAAGTTGACGGCAAACGAAATAAAGTTCTGCAGAACAATCGGCAGAGCCAGAGAAAACAAGCTCTTGTAAAAAGACCTGTCTCGCGTCAGAAGTCTCATCAGGCGGTCTCCTTAGCATGGCGATATTGTATTTTCAGGGGCAGTGCCCCGGCATACGGCAGAACACGCACGGGCCGCAGCTTCACTGCTACCATCATAACACTTGTGCGCAGAAATGCAAGCAGAAAAAGCAGAATTTCCCCCGCCGGATGATTGCAAGCCTGAAAAAGCTGTGTTATGATTAAAATATCCTTATGAACCGACAGGTAAATACAATGGACCAGATCTCCTTTTTTGACAATACCGTACCGCAGCCCCTTGCCGCGCGCCTAAGGCCGCAGGATTTTGACAGCTATGTCGGCCAGGAACATCTCGTCGGACCCGGAAAAGCGCTGAGGAGGCTGATTGACTCGGATCAGCTGAGCTCCATGATTTTCTGGGGACCTCCCGGCGTCGGCAAAACCACGCTTGCCGAGATTATTGCTAAAAAGAGCAGGGCGAAATTCCTGCGCTTTTCGGCTGTGACCTCGGGCATCAAGGAAATCCGGGAAGTCATGCAGGATGCGGAGGAAAGCCGCCGCTACGGCCAGCGGACGATTGTATTTGTCGACGAAATCCACCGCTTCAACAAAGCCCAGCAGGATGCCTTTCTGCCTTTTGTCGAGAAGGGCACGATCATCCTGATCGGCGCAACGACCGAGAATCCGAGCTTCGAAGTGAACGGGGCGCTTCTGTCGCGCTGCCGTGTTTTCGTGCTGCGCGCGCTTGAAAAAGACGATATCCTGAAGCTTCTTCGGCGTGCGCTGACAGACCCGGAGGGCTTTTCGGGCCAGCAGATTGAGATCAGCGAAGAGATTCTGCAGCACATCGCAGTATTCGCAAACGGCGATGCGCGGTCGGCTCTTTCGACGCTGGAAATGGTGATCCTGAACGGCGAAATCCGTCCCGACGGCTCCGTGCTTGTAACGAAGGAAATTGTCGAACAGTGCACCGGGAAGAAATCGCTTCTCTATGACAAGGACGGAGAGGAACACTACAACCTGATTTCCGCTCTGCACAAATCCATGCGGAATTCCGACCCGGACGCCGCGGTGTACTGGCTCGCGCGCATGCTGGAAGCGGGCGAGGACCCCTTATACATCGCACGCCGCGTGACGCGCTTTGCGGCAGAGGATGTGGGCCTTGCAGATACAAGAGCGCTGCCCCTTGCGGTGGCGGCCTTCCAGGCCTGTCACTGGATCGGTATGCCCGAGTGCTCCGTGCATCTCACGGAGGCGGTCATCTACCTTTCGCTCGCGCCGAAGTCCAATTCTTCGGATGTCGCGTACATGAAGGCCAAGGAAGACGCGCTGAAAACCATCGCAGACCCGGTGCCGCTGCAGATCCGAAACGGCGTCACTGGCCTGATGAAGGAGCTCGGCTACGGGGACGGCTATCAGTACGCCCATGATTATGAGGAAAAAATCACGAACCTTGTCTGCCTGCCGGAATCTCTTCAGGGGCATGAATACTATCTGCCGGCGGGACTCGGCGAAGAAAAGCGCATGAAAGAGCGCCTGCAGAATATCAAGTTCTGGAAAAAGGAACATGCGGAAGAAAAGGAAGAATAAACTGATAAAATATATCGTTGTGATCGCTCTTGCTGTTTTCG
>CADCPV010000357.1 GCA_902803345.1 uncultured Eubacteriales bacterium
AGGGACCCGGAACTTCGAGGGGACCCCGAAGGGTCCCCGTAGAAAATCGAAGTGCGGAGTTCTCGCCGGAAAAAGCCGGAACCACCCACGGACCCTGCGTCCGGGTCGCGTCCGGGTCGCGTCCGGGTCGGAAGCCCCTGCGTTCGGGAAGCGACAGAAGGCTGCGTCCGGATTGCGACTCCTTACAGGGTCACGCCGTTTTCGCGGAGGAGGGCTTTGGCGGAGTCGACGGAGTCGACGCCGGTGCGGTTCTTGATCGGGGCGAACTCCTTCTCGCGGATGACCTCGTAGGGGAGGCAGCTCGAGAGAAGGTGGATGAGGTCGAGGACGAGGTACTCGAACTTGTAGCCGTTGGGGCTTTCGGGTTTCTGAAGATTGCCGGCATCATCGAGGAAGGGAATTTTCTTCTCGACGATATGGATCGGGATCCGGTCATTCATAATAGAAACGAGGCGGTCAAGGCGGAACAGGTAGTTCAGGATGACGCCGAAATTGTAGAGGAGGTTTCCGTCGGAATCGCGGAGGCGGATCATGTCGTCCGTCATTTCGTAGTATTCGACGATCGAAGGGCGGCCGTCTTCGAGGCAGAGGACGCCGACGCGCTCATTCGGATCGGCCTTGCGGACCACCTTCGCGCAGACGTCGCGCCCGGAGAGCTGCATGGCCCCGACAAAGGCAGGATCGTTGATGCGCTGGCAGACATTGTCCACACCGAAAACGGAGATGTATTCGACGCCGTGCTCCTGAAGAAGCGAGAGATAACCGGCTTTTACGAGGGAGGTGAACCAGCCGCCGTTGCCGTTCGGAGAGACGGCGATCTTACCTTTTTCTTCGAGGAGGATTTTGCCGTCGAAGCCGACACAGGGGGCCGTGTCCTGAATAAAGAAGCGGATATAGTCGGGATCGTAGCCGAAATAATCCTTTTCATGGAAAAAGTTTACGGTATCCTCATGATTCAGTTCGGAAGTCATGACGAAGAGGTACATATAATGGCCGGTAACGCGGACCACATCAAGCATGTTCTGGATCAGGCATTCGAAAATGTAGAGGTCGTGTGTTTCGCCGATATTGTACATGCCCTTCGGCTTGTCGAAACCGAGACGCGTGCCCATACCGCCCGCAAGAAGCACGGCGGCGGCTTTCTCCTGCTTCAGAACTTCAAAGCCGGCGCGTTCGTATTCCAGCCGGTTGTCGCTGATTTCCTGTACGGTCAGCGCACCGAGCGGCTCAAAAAAGCCCCGGCCGGATGTCCCTTCATGATGCTGAAGGTTCTGAAGGAGTGAGAAATCCAGCGCTTCAATCTGCGAAAGCAGCGCAGCCTGTTCCGTCCCGGAAAGTTCATCGTAGTATCTGAGAAGATGCTCCTGACCGAATTTTTGGGTCAGCTGCAGGGCTTCCTGATAATTCATAGAGAAATTCCTCCTGATATGTTGAATTCCATGATAGTATACCAAAAAAATGCAGGAAAGGCAACACAGGTTTTGCTGCTCCCGATCAGCACCGGAATAGAGTCTGCTCTGCGCCAACATCGCGCCAACATCTCAAAATCGGTACTTGCAAAAAACCGATACATGCTGTACAATGAAATCAGCAATTGAGAGACGGAAACGGCATGTTTTCAGACGGTGGAGGGAATTATGTCGAAAGAAATAAAAACGATCGGCGTCCTGACAAGCGGCGGTGATGCGCCGGGCATGAATGCGGCGATCCGCGCGGTCGTCCGCTCCGGTTTGTCACAGGGACTCCGGGTGATCGGCATCGAGCGCGGCTACGCAGGACTTCTGGATGAAGAATTCCACGAAATGAAGTCCAGGGATGTATCGGATATCATCCAGCGCGGCGGCACGATTCTGTATACCGCACGCTGTATGGAGTTCATGACGGAGGAAGGCCAGGCGGAAGGCGCGGAGATCTGCAGAAGGAACGGGATCGACGGAATCGTCGTCATCGGCGGCGACGGCTCGTACCGCGGTGCCGGAAAGCTCGCGAAGCACGGAATCAACACGATCGGCGTGCCCGGAACAATCGATCTGGATATCAGTTCGACGGAATACACGATCGGATTTGATACAGCAGTCAATACCGCGATGGAAGCGATTGACAAGATCCGCGACACCTCGTCTTCACATGAGCGCTGCTCCGTCATCGAAGTCATGGGCCGGTCGGCGGGTTATATCGCGATCTGCTGCGGCATAGCAACCGGTTCGGACGATATCCTGCTGCCGGAGAATTACGACGGGGATGAACAGGCGATCATCAACCATGTGCTTCAGAACCGCAAGGTCGGCAAAAAGCATCACCTGATCATCAACGCAGAGGGCATCGGTCATTCCGCGACACTCGCCAAGCACATTGAGGAAGCAACCGGCGTCGAGTCGAGAGCGACGATTCTCGGTTACCTGCAGCGCGGCGGTTCGCCCTCCTGCAGAGACCGTTTCCTCGCGTCGATTCTCGGTGCGTCGGCAGTAGACCTTTTGATTGCCGGAAAATCCAACCGCGTCGTCGGTATTTCACACGGCCAGGTTGTGGACTATGATCTGGACGAAGCACTCAAGATGCAGAAGAGCATGCCCGAAAACTGGACACGGATTTCGCAGCTGCTCCTAAGAAGATAACAGGCTCCGACGGTACAGGAGACAGGTAAAACAATCAGGCGGAACCGGCGGAAAAGCCCCGGGTTCCGCCTGTTCTATACAGGAGGAAAGAACATGAACCGGCTGGAAAAGGATATCCTTCGCTGGCAGAAAAAACCTTCCGCAAGAAGGGAAGACGGTGTATTCATCGTCGAAGGAATCAAGATGATCCAGGAACTTCCGCGGGAACGCCTGCGCTGCCTTGTGTGCTCCGACAGTTTCATGAAAGAGAACCGCTTCCGGATCTCAGAGTTGGAAAAACACTGCGTCCGGGAAAAAAAGGCGGAGTTTCTGGTGGTTTCCGACCAGGACTACGCACGGCTGTCCGATACGAAAAGCCCGCAGGGAATCCTTGCAGTGCTTCGGGCGTATGAATACAGCGCAGAGGAAATTCTGCAGAAGGAAAACGGGCTCTTTGTGTTTCTGGAGAATCTGCAGGATCCGGGGAATCTGGGTACGATCCTGCGGTCCTCGGAAGCAGCCGGCGCGGACGGGATTATCCTGAACGAAAACAGTGTGGACCCCTATAATCCCAAGGTGATCCGCGCGACGATGGGTTCTTTCTTCCGGATGAAATTTGCGGTGGTGAAGGATCTTCCTGAGACCATCCGGGACTTCCGGAAAGCGGGCGGAGCGGTTTATGCGGCGCACCTTTCGGGAGAGAAAAGCTATGATGCGGTTTCCTACGGCGGAAAGTCCGCAATCCTGATCGGAAACGAGTCGAAAGGCCTTTCGGACCAGGTGTCGAAGGAAGCGGATACCCTGATCCGTATCCCGATGGCAGGGCAGGTCGAGTCCCTGAATGCTGCAATGGCGGCAACGATCATCCTGTTTGAAGCGATGCGCCAGCGCCGGAACAGTCCGTGAAAAACGCATTAACCCCCAAAAAACACGGAAAAACAGGCCGAAACAGCGAAAAATGACCGAAAAACAGCCCTGAAATGTGCTGAAAAATGGGAAGGCTTGACAAAATCGTTAAAATGTGTTAACATCCTTTGTAACATTTCCGTAAAATAATTAAAATCTGCGGAGGAGTCTGTATGTTTAGAAAATTGCGAAGAGCAGCAGCGATCCTGTGCGGGACAGCACTTGTGTCTGTCGCCGTGCTTTCTTCCTGCAGCCATACCGCAACGACGGACGCCGAGACTCAGGATGTGACGGCTGAAACCAGCGGAAAAACCGGCAGCGAAATCCACAAAGAAGAGAACGGCTCCGGAGAAGAAGAGGATTCGGACAGTACAGCGGATACGGCAGCGGAATCGGAAACCGAGGCAGAAACCACAGAGCCTTCCGCCGGGGAAACAACTTCGGAAACCGTAGAAACTACGGAAGAAACGACCGAAGAGACGACGGAAGAAACAACCGAAGAAACCACAGAGGAGACGACTGAGGAAGAGACAGAAGATCCGGAAACCATGGTCGGGCTCCGTAAATTCTTTGACCACAAGCTGGTCGTAGATGCCGAAAAGACAGCGCTCTATCTGAATGTCAGAAGCGAACCGAACGATGAGAGCGATATCCTTTCGGTGCTTTATCCCAATGACATCGCCACCTATATCGAAAAGACCGGGAACTGGTACGAAATCCAGCGAGAAGGCTACACGGGCTATGTCAATGCTTCCTATGTCTTTACGGATAAGAAGGCCTATGACATCATGCTCCATACCGTAGCGTATGCGGCGATGGTCCAGACCTATGAATCCTATCTCTATGCAGTTCCGGACACTTCAACGGAAATCATTCTCTGTGCGCATAAAAGTGATGCATTCCGGCTGAAGGGCATTTCAGGCGGCTTCTATGAGGTTGAGGTCGTATCAAAACTCTATGAAACGCTGTATATGCCGATGGATGACGCGATCATCTTTTACCTGTTCCTCGGACAGGGCAACAATAACGAGCTCGGGGAGCACGAAGAGGAATTCTTCGGCACACTGGATGTGGAAGCGAACCTGGAAAAGAAGGAGGAGCTGATCGAAGAGTACGCCGAAGACCTCCGGGAATACCAGGAATACCTCGCCTCCTCCGAAGCGGAATCCTATGCTGCGGAACAGGCGTATCTTCAGGCAAGCAGGAAAGCGGCGCAGGATGCGGCAGAAGCGGCGCGCCAGCAGGTCTCGTCTGCAGCGGAAGCGGCGCAGGCTTCCGGCGAAGCCCAGTATCTGGGCAGGTTCTATATTACGCATTACTGCCACTGCCAGATCTGCTGCGGTGTCTGGGGCTCGAACGACCCCAATTACCAGGCGCACGGATCGTCGGGCATGCTGCTCCAGAGTGATTATTCGGTTGCGGTCAATCTCAGCCAGATCCCCTATGGAACACGGCTCCTGATTAACGGAAAAGAATACATGGCGGCCGATACCGGCGTGGGACCCGGCGTGATTGATATTTACCGGCAGACACATGATTATGCGCTGTCCGGCGGTGCCTATTACGCAGATGTCTATCTGCTTCCGTAAAAACACACGGCAGGAAAGAGACTTTCTTTCCTGCTTTTGCATATTTCTTATGAATTTTCTGTGTTTTTTGTGACAGACAGGAGATTCTGTGTTACAATAGATCGACTATAGTCTGTGAGGATCGAAAATGCGGAACTTTTTAAATCAGATGCAGTACAGAATGGCCCGTTTTATGAGCGGGCGCTACGGCGGACGGGACGCTTTGAATTTCTCGCTTCTGGGTGCGGCGGTTCTTCTGGATATTCTATTTATGATATTCCGGATCCCGGTGCTGACCTTTGTGTCCCTGGTACCGCTCGGCTTTGCAATCTTCAGAAGCTTCTCAAGAAATACTCCGAAGCGCTACGAAGAGAACCGGAAATACGTCAATTTCTTTAAAAACCTGTTGGCAAGAAGGACGCACCATATCTACCGCTGCCCGAACTGCAGTCAGAAGATCCGCGTTCCCCGGAAGGGCGGGAAGACGGTGGAGATCACCTGCCCGAAATGCGGCGAGCGCTTCAAGAAGAAAATCTGATCCGGAGGGGCTGATTCTGTGTTCGGGTATCTTACGGCTTATCAGGACAGGCTGAGCCCGGAGGACCGGCAGATTTACCAGGGCTATTACTGCGGCCTCTGCCGGACGCTTTCCGAAAAGTACGGAAGGAAATCGGCATTGATACTGGCCTATGACCCGGTGCTTCTGGCGATTCTCTATACGGATCTTTATGAAGGGCCGGAGGACAGATCCGAACGCCGCTGCTTCTATAAGGGGGCGAAAGTGCCTCTAATACGGACGGAGTCTCTTGGTTTTGCTGCAGACATCAACCTGATGCTCGCGTGGCACAATTACAGCGACCAGGTATACGACAGCAGGAAGAAGCAGGCGCTTCGGGCGCTCCGGTTTCTTCAGCGGGAATACCGTGAAACGGCGGAAGTCTACCCGGAAAAGGACCGGATCCTCCGCGAATACATGGAGGCCCTTCACGACTGTGAGAGAAGAGACCCGGACAACCCGGACGAAGCGGCGAACCTGACCGGCGA
>CADCPV010000358.1 GCA_902803345.1 uncultured Eubacteriales bacterium
GGCGAGACGATCGTAGATGAAGAAAAGGCCATCGACATCATCCGGACCGCGATTGACGGCGGCACAACCTATATGGACACGGCGTATGTGTATCTCGGCGGAAAGTCCGAAGTGGTTCTCGGAAAAGCCCTTCAGGACGGATACCGCGACAAGGTCACGATCGCGACCAAGATCCCCGTGGACCGCGTCAAGGATACTTCTGACATCGACAGGATTCTGAATGAGGAGCTTACGAGGCTTCAGACCGATCACATCGATTTCTGGCTTATGCACGGCATCAACAAGGAAAAGTGGGAATACGCCAAGACCGTAGGCCTTCCGGAGCGCTTTGTGGAGCTTCAGAAGGAAGGAAAGATCCGTTACAAATGCTTCTCTTTCCACGGCCCCTATGATGAATTTGAGTACATTATCAAGGACTTTGACTGGGATATGTGCCAGATTCAGTACAACTTCATGGACATCAACAACCAGGCCGGCACGAAGGGCCTCGAGCTTGCCGGATCTCTCGGCATCCCGGTTGTCATCATGGAAGGCCTTCTCGGCGGTCGGCTCGCAAAAGCCCCTGCGAATGTTCAGGCGGTTTACGATGCGTTCCCCGTAAAGCGGAGCCCGGTGGAATGGGCATTCCGCTGGCTCTGCAACCATCCGGAAGTCGGAACAGTGCTTTCCGGATGCACGGAAGTGGAGCAGGTCAAGGATAATCTCAGGATCTTCGATACTGTAGAGCCGGGCATCATGGATGATGCGGAGCTGAAGCTGATGGATGATATCCGCGCCGCCTACCAGAGCCGGACCCGTGTCGGCTGTACCGGCTGCAGATACTGCATGCCCTGCCCGGGCGGACTGGATATCCCCGGGATTTTCGCAGCGTGGAACGAGAGCACACTCTACAACACGAACCCGAAGGACAACTGGGGCCTGCAGCGGATCCTCAGAGAAAATCAGGGACCGGAGAACTGTCTGCAGTGCGGCGCCTGCGAAGCGGCCTGCCCGCAGAGCCTTCCGATCATACAGCTGATGCAGGAAGCGGTTGCGGAACTCGTCTGAAGTATCTGATTCAGGGCCGCAGAAGAGTATTTCTGCGGCCTTTTCAGGTTTTTTTGGGTATGAACCGCTGAAGAACTGTATACAAGGATCTGGGACAGAACGGAGTTTACAGGATGAAAGAAAAAGGATTTCTCTCAAGACTTTTCAAACCGATTGACATGACGGAAGGCACGCCATGGAAGAAGATCGCGGCTTTTGCTTTTCCGATGCTGATCGGCAATATTGCACAGCAGCTCTACAGCACCGTAGACTCGATCGTCGTCGGCCGCTACGTCGGCGACAATGCGCTCGCGGCTGTCGGCAACGCTTTCCCGATCTATAACCTGCTGCTGGTGCTTTTCATTGGCGTCTCGACCGGGGCGACAATCCTGGTATCCCAGTATATCGGAGCGCGGGACCGGGAGGGGCTTTCCAGTTCCATCGGTGCAAGTCTCCTGCTGGCCTTTTCGGTTTCCATCGTGATCATGATTGTTGGCCCGCTGATTTCGAAACCTGTACTGAAATTGATTTCTACGCCGGACTCGATCATGAAGTGGTCTTCGGATTACCTGATGATTCTGTTTTTGGGCGTACTCGGGATGGCTTTCTACAACATGCTTACCGGTATCCTGCGGGGACTCGGGGATTCGCTGTCGGCACTTCTGTTTCTGCTGGTCGCAACGGTCCTGAACATCATTCTGGATATCGTCTTTGTGAAATATCTGAAGCTGGAGGTGGCCGGTGTCGCCTGGGCGACGATCATTTCCCAGTTTGTGTCGGCCGTCCTGTGCTTTATTAAGGTTTCACGGATGACGAATTTCTTTGATCTGAAATGGAAATACATCCGTTTCAGCCGAAAGTACTCGCTGGATATCGTCCGTCTCGGTCTGCCTTCGGGACTTACCCAGGCGATTTTCTCACTGGCTATGGTCGTCGTTCAGCGGCTGACCAATTCCTTCGGTGAAATGATCATCGCGGCAAATGTCATTGTCATGCGAATCGACGGATTCGCGATGATGCCGAACTTCAGCTTCTCCGCAGCCATGACGACCTATGCAGGCCAGAACCTCGGTGCGCGAAAGCTGGACCGGATTGAGAAGGGCACGAAACAGGGCATGCTTCTCACAACGGGCGTAGCGGCGTTCCTGGTGGCAATCATCCTGCTGTTCGGACGTTATCTGATGGGCATCTTCACCGAGACGGAGGAACTGGTTGCCATCGCCAACCGCTTTATGAAAATCCTTGCGTTCGGCTATATCGCGATGGGCTTTTCACAGGTTTATCAGGGCGTTATGCGTGGCGTCGGCGATACCATTACCCCGATGTGGATCGGCATTATCACAACGGTTGTAATCCGTGTCCCGCTCGCGTACCTGATGGCTTTTCTGACACGCTCCGCCGAGTATCCGCAGGGGAGGTTTGAAATTCTGCCGATTTCACTCCTGATCTCATGGGTCATCGGCGCGGTGCTTTCGATTGTGTTTTACAAAGCCGGAAAGTGGAAAAAACAGTTTGAACGGATGAAGGAAAAAGAAGAGAAATAACAGGAAAACTGAAACCCGGATATGATTTGAATTTTTTTGATAGCACATCTTGCGAAGAGCCGCAAGATGTGCTATACTTTTACGGTTAGCGCGCATCCCGGGCTATTTTTCCTGTTGTGCGCGTTCTGCCGGGATTCCGGCGGCCCGAAAGGGCAGTATCAAAGCAATGAAAAGAGGAAGCAATTATGAAACTCTACTCCAAGAGACGCGGAGCAATCTCGCTGGTGATTTTCGCGCTGCTGTTCGGATTCGTGCTTTTTACCGCGATCCGGGGCTTCGATTATGAACACTACGGCAGCATTTCGGATATCAAACTCGGCCTGGACCTCCGCGGCGGCGTCAGCATCACCTATCAGGCGGTCGGGGAGACTCCGGACCAGCAGGATATGGACGATACGATCCGCAAGATGCAGGACCGTGCCTTCAGCTATTCGACGGAAGCGCAGGTTTATCAGGAAGGCGCGAACCGCGTCACAATCGATATCCCCGGTGAGACGGACGCCAACAAGGTGCTCCAGGAACTGGGAACGCCCGGTACGCTGATTTTCTGTACAAATACCAACGATATCGAAGGTTCACTGGTTATGGACGGCAATGATATCGAAGCGGCGCAGGCAGGCGCGGACAGCGACAACAATTATATTGTGCTTCTGACGCTTTCCGATGCCGGCGTTGAGAAATTCTCCCGGGCGACCGGAGAGCTTGCCGGAACCGGCAATCCGCTGTACATCATCTATGACGGCTCGGTCATCAGCGCACCGACCTGCGAACACCAGATTACGACCAAGACCTGCCAGATCGAAGGCAACTTTACCTATGAAACGGCTTCGCAGCTTGCTTCCTATATCCGTATCGGTGCACTGCCGGTGCAGCTTGAAGAACTTCGTTCCCAGGTGGTCGGCGCAACCCTCGGCGGAAAAGCGATCCAGACCTCTCTTTTAGCGGCACTGATCGGTCTTGCACTGGTCGTCGTGATTATGATTGCCTGCTACCGGATGCCCGGCTTCTGCGCGTCGCTGTCCCTGGTGTTCTACACGGGACTGATTATCGTGCTGCTCTCGGCATTCAACCAGGAGATCACCCTGACCCTGCCCGGTATTGCAGGTATTATCCTGAGTATCGGTATGGCGGTCGATGCGAACGTCATTATCTTCACCCGTATCCGTGAGGAAATCGGCCTCGGAAATTCCACGGCTGCCGCGATTCAGTCGGGCTTCAAGAAGGCGCTTTCCGCTATTATTGATGGCAACGTGACGACGCTTATTGCAGCGCTCGTTCTGTATCTCTTCGGTACCGGCACAATCAAGGGTTTCGCGATCACGCTGGCACTTGGTATTGTCCTGTCGATGTTCACGGCGCTTGTTGTGACGAGACTGCTCTTAAAGAGCTTCTATGCGCTTGGCCTGAAAGACAAGAAGTGGTACGGCGAGAAAAAGCCTGCACAGGAGAAGAACTTCCTCAGCAAAAAGAATATTTTCATCTGCGCATCTCTTGCAGTGATCCTGATCGGCGTCGGCTTCATGGTCGGCCACAGCATCAAGACCTATGCGCTGAACTACAGTCTGGACTTTGTCGGCGGCACCTCTACCGATGTGGTCTTCAATGAGAACCGCACCATTGACCAGCTGGAAGAAGAAGTCCAGCCTGACGTCATTGCGGCGATTGGCTCGACTGACGTGTCGATGACCCCGGTTGTCGGCTCGAATGAAGTTATCATCAAGACGCAGGTCCTGACGCAGGAACAGCGCTCGGCGCTCTACGATATGCTTGAGGAGAAGTACAATATCGACTCCTCCAGCATCACCTATGATACGATTACGGCGACCGTTTCCAAGGAAATGACCCGTTCCGCGATCCTGTCAATCGTGCTTGCAGCAGTCGCGATGCTGATCTACATCTGGATCCGTTTCCGCGATGTGCGTTTCGCATCGTCCTCGGTTCTTGCGCTGATCCACGACGTGTTTGTCGTGTTAGCGGCTTTCGCGGTATTCCGCTGGACCGTCGGCAACACCTTTATCGCCTGTATGCTGACCCTTGTCGGTTACTCGATCAACGCGACGATCGTTATCTTCGACCGTATCCGTGAGAATCAGGCGATCATGGGCCAGAAAGCGGACCTGAAGTCTGTTGTCAATCTGTCGATTACGCAGACCCTGAGCCGTTCGATCCTGACCTCTCTGACGACTTTCGTCATGGTTCTTGCGCTTTACATCTTCGGCGTTACCTCCATCAAGGAGTTTGCGCTTCCGCTGATGGTCGGCATCGTAGTCGGCGCTTACTCGTCTGTCTGCCTCGCAGGCGCTGTCTGGTACATTTTCCGGACGAAGATTGCGCCGAAGAAAGAGAAAGCAGAAGACGCTCCCGAGAAGGCCGGCAAAAAGAAAGGAAAGAAGTAAGGTTCTTTCATGAAGTATGAAATCCTGAAAACCTGCGGCAGAGCGAAGCGTGCCCATATGGAAACGGTGCACGGCCCGATCGAGACGCCGGTTTTCATGAATGTCGCGACAGTCGGCGCAATCAAGGGCGCGGTCTCGACGGAAGATCTTGAAGGACTCGGCACGCAGGTGGCGCTGGCAAACACCTACCACCTGCATGTGCGGCCCGGTGACCGGCTGATTCACGACCTGGGCGGCCTACATGCCTTTATGAGCTGGAAAAAGCCCGTTTTGACGGACTCCGGCGGCTTCCAGGTATTTTCCCTCGCCGGCATTCGAAAGATCAAAGAAGAAGGCGTTACGTTCCAGTCCCACATCGACGGACGGCGGATCTTCATGGGACCGGAAGAGTCAATGCAGATCCAGTCCAACCTCGGCTCCACGATTGCGATGGCCTTTGACGAATGTCCGCCGGCGCTTGCGGAGCGCTCCTATATCGAGCCTTCGGTGGAAAGGACAACACGTTGGCTTCTTCGGTGCAAAGCGGAAATGGAGCGGCTGAACAGCCTCGAGGATACTGTCAATAAGGAACAGATGCTTTTCGGCATCAACCAGGGCGGAATCATTGAGGATATCCGCATCCGGCATGCGCAGGAGATTTCGGAGCTTGATCTTCCGGGATACGCGATCGGCGGCCTTGCGGTCGGCGAATCGCACGAGGAAATGTACCACATCCTCGACGAGACGGTTCCATACCTGCCGCAGAACAAGCCGACCTACCTCATGGGTGTCGGAACGCCGGCGAATATCATTGAAGCCGTGGACCGCGGCGTGGACTTTTTCGACTGCGTCTATCCTTCAAGAAACGGCCGCCACGGACACGCCTATACGCATCACGGCAGGCTGAACCTGATGAATGCGTGCTACGAACGCGATCAGCGCCCGATTGAAGAGGGCTGCGGCTGTCCGGCCTGCAGAAGATACGGGAGAGCCTATATCCGGCACCTTCTCAAGGCAAAGGAAATGCTCGGCATGCGGCTTTTAGTGCTGCACAACCTGTATTTCTACAATCATCTGATGGAAGAAATCCGGGAAGCGCTGGATACGGACTGCTGGGAAGCATATAAAAAGGAAACACTGGAAAGCCTGGCCGGGGACGGCGGGATGTAAACGGGTTCCTTTTTTGGAACCGCACCGCGTACTGCGGGAATATGAATGCACCGCATAACGCGGGGAAAAGGAGATTGATATGAAAAAGAAACTGATGCTTTTTGCGGCACTGACCGGTTCGTTTCTGATGTCCGGCTGTATGACGACTGCGACAGGCGAAGAGGGTACGACAATGGGTCCCAAGACCATTATCATGTACGTCGGTGTCATGGTGGTGTTCTTTGCCGCCATGTACTTCATCGCGATCCGTCCGCAGAAGAAGCAGGAGAAGGAACAGAAGGCGATGCTCGCTTCCATGAAGGAAGGCGATCTGGTGCTGACAAGCTCCGGCTTCTACGGCAGGATTATCGACATCACGGATGACACCGTGATCGTCGAGTTCGGCAACAACAAGAACTGCCGTATCCCGATGCAGAAGTCCGCGGTTGTCCAGATCGAGCATCCGGAAGAGGAGCAGAAGAGCGAATCGAAGTAAGCATCTGATCCTAAAGACACGGGGACAGGTCTGCCGTTACACGCTGAACGAAGTGAAACAGCGGACCTGTCTTCACGTCTCTCAAAACTTTTTTAAATACTGCTTGCATTTCTCTTTCAGTTGTGGTATATTGTACGGTGCTGTGGCATGATAGCGAGGATGTGTGAGGTTGCTGATGTGCTGCAAACATCAGGTTTTTACACGGAGCGAATGTCAGGTCAATCCAGGCGACAAGTCACTGTACAGCTGAAGATTACCGATGCAGGGTAGTCAGAAAATGTGCGTTCACTCACGACACGCACGGGTATGTGTACAGTCACCGCTTGTCGTACTTTCAAAAAGTGCGAAAAGGAGGCGACTTTTTTATGGCAAAAAACATTATGAGGATCACTCTGAAGGCGTATGATCATCAGCTCGTGGATCAGAGCGCGGCGAA
>CADCPV010000359.1 GCA_902803345.1 uncultured Eubacteriales bacterium
ATCTTCAAGCAGGAACGCGTCGGGCTGCATAACCGCCCCTTCATGATGTACAAGTTCCGTTCGATGGGCGTACAGCGCGAAGAGGACGAGCGCGGGGAGTGGACGACGAAAAACGACCCCCGGGTCACAAAGGTCGGAAAAATCATCCGCAAGACCTCGATTGACGAACTGCCGCAGCTTTTCAATGTGCTTTCCGGCAAAATGAGCCTCGTCGGGCCTCGGCCCGAACGCCCGCAGTTTGTAGAGATCTTCCGGGAGGAGATTCCGCGCTACATGGTCAAGCACCAGGTCCGTCCGGGCATGACCGGCTGGGCGCAGGTGAACGGCTACCGCGGCGACACCTCGATCCGCGGCCGGATCGACCACGACATTTACTACATCGAAAACTGGTCACTGGGGCTGGATTTCAAGATCCTGTTCCTGACAGTTTTCAAAGGATTTATCAATAAAAACGCTTACTGATACAGGGAGAACAGAGCCCCATGGCTGCTTCATCGAAAAAAGACCGCCTGAATAAACTTCGCGAAGAGAAAATACTGAACAGAAGGAGAAGGAATGTCCTGATCGTCATGATCGAGATCGTACTGTGCCTTGTCCTTGCAATTGCCTGCTACGGCGTGACCGTGCTCAATTCCTATCACTATGACGAGCTGGAACCGGACGTTTACAAGGAAACGTCGGACAGCAGCGTGTTCCGGGAAAAGGAAACCCGCATTATGACTTCGGTTGTCGAAGTCACGAATGAGGTTGGCGAGACCGAAACCTCCGTTGTGGAGATCCCGATCGAGACCGAGCTTTCCGGCTACCGGAATATCCTGATTTTAGGTGTTGACGCGCGTTCGATGGATTTTGAGATGACCGACGGCATCAACTGCGACGTCATTATGATTGCGAGCATCAACAACGAAACCGGCGACATCAAGCTTGTTTCGGTTCTGCGGGACACGATCATGAAGTTTGAGGACGGCTCGCGGAAGCCTTACAACAAGGCGACGGAGCAGTTCTACGGCGGCGTTTCGGATATGGTTTCGATGATCAACCGGAACCTCGGTCTTGCCATCGACGAATATGTGCTTGTGAACTGGTACGGCGTCGCAACCTGCATCAATGCGATGGGCGGCGTGGAACTGACGATTCCCGACGAGACGATGCGCTATTACGTCAACAGCTACCTCACTGAAACCAACAACAAGACCGGCCTCTGGGCACCGCAGTTTACGACGGCCGGAACCTATACGATGGTCGGCACACAGGCAGTTGCCTACTGCCGTGTCCGCTACGGCGGCATCAACGACCAGGGCCGCGCTTCGCATCAGCGGGAAGTCATAGAAAAGTTGGTGGAAAAAGCGAAACTCATGGCCAAGGGCGGCGAGATCAATACGCTGATCAATGTGGCCAAACTCGGTCTCTCCAATGTCCGTACGAACCTGAAGCTTCCGGATATTCTCTGGTCCGTGACGCAGCTGGATTCCTACAACATGGCCGGCCAGATGCAGTTCCCCTCGGAGGGCAGCTACACGATCGGCAAATATGTCGGAAACATCTACGCGAAGTACGGCGCGGCCGATGTCATCGTTGTCAATGATTTCGCGCAGGAAGTCCGGAACCTGCATGAGTTCCTGTATCCGGACATTCCCTATGAACCGAGCGATTTTATCAAGAACATCAGCTACCAGATGACGCTGGACAGGACAGGGCAGTAAGGGACCGTATCACATTTCTGTGACCGAAAGTACGCAGTTTTTACATTTTTAAAACACATTTTCAACACAATTCTCCTCTAAGATATGAGCCATAAAGATCAGACAAGACGATATGGCCTGTATCCTTAGAGGAGGTTTTTTATGGATGATTATCGTGTGAATGAAGAAAACCAGTTTGAATACAATGGATTTGATGAGGGCGACAGGAACCCCCGGCCGAAGAGAAGAAGAATCGGACTCAGGATCACGGCAGTTGTGCTTGCGATTTCGCTCCTCGTTTCCGGTATCGGTTATGCGGCATACAGGATCGGCGGAAGAGTATCGGACAAGAAGACGGCTGCCGCCGAGATCAATGTGGAAACGGAGAATGCGGTCCGGAATACCGCAGCGCATACAAGCCGCGACAACACCGCACAGCTCACAAAATCGGACCGCGCGGAAAAGAGCGACTCCGAAGTGACGCTCACGAAACACGGAACCGTCGATGAAGCTGACACCGATGCGACCCCGACCGTGCTGGATGTTTCGGAAGTTGTCGAGAACGTGATGCCCTGTGTCGTCGCGATCACCGACAACCTCGAAGTGACCTCGAAGAGCACCTACAATCCGTACAACTACTATTTCGGCGGAAATTCTTCGCCTTCCACAAAGGAAAGCGCGGCATCCGGTTCGGGCGTCATTATTGCCCAGAACGATGAAGAGCTTCTGATCGTAACCAACAACCACGTTGTCGACAACGAAGGCAACTACAGCTATTACAGCGTTTCCTCCACCGGCCTGACCGTGAAATTCATTGACGAAAGCACGGCAGATGCCGTTGTCAAGGGAACCGACAGCGAAGCGGACCTTGCAGTCATCGCGGTAAAGCTTTCGGATCTATCAGAGGAAACCATGGATGCGATCCGCATCGC
>CADCPV010000360.1 GCA_902803345.1 uncultured Eubacteriales bacterium
TGCGGCAGCGCAATCGCTTCAAGCTCCATGGCGACCGAGCTGATTAAGGGAAAGCCGGTTTCGGAGGCGATGAAGCTGACGAACCAGGCGGTCGCCGAGGCATTGGACGGCCTTCCGGCCTATAAGATGCACTGTTCGGTGCTTGCGGAGGAAGCAATCCAGTCTGCACTGGAGGATTACCAGAAAAGACAGACGGAAAAGGCTGAATAAAAAAAGCTAAAAATTTATAAAATACCTATTGACATAGTAGGTGAGTGGTGCTATAATGCACCCAATCTCAAAAAGAAAGGGCAAAAACAATGCTGTACCTGAAGATCAGACAAAAGCAGTACATGTGCTGTCGAATGCTTAACTCCCGGGCAAACCATATGGCCGGGGCGTTCGACTGAGCTTTTGACGCCCTGTAATATTAGAGAATCAGCCATTGCCCGGGAGAATGAAGGAAAAGCCTCCCGGGCTTTTTCTATGTCTGAGAACTTTACAACATTACTTGAATAAAACCGAAAAGGAGATTATAATCATGAGTAACTATCGTTTTGAAACTTTACAGCTTCACGTCGGACAGGAAAACCCGGATCCCACAACAGATGCACGTGCGGTACCGATTTACCAGACGACTTCATATGTTTTTCATAACAGCAAACACGCGGCCGACCGTTTCGGACTGGCTGATGCAGGAAATATATACGGAAGACTGACCAATTCCACCCAGGAAGTACTGGAGAAGCGGATTGCAGCCCTCGAAGGCGGTTCGGCAGCCCTTGCGGTCAGCTCCGGCGCGGCGGCGATCAGCTACACGATCGAAGCGCTTGCGGCGAACGGCGGACACATTGTCGCGCAGAAGACGATCTACGGCGGCAGTTTCAATCTTCTTGCGCATACGCTCCCCCAGTACGGGATTGAAACCACTTTTGTCGACGCGCATGATCCTGCGGAAGTGGAAGGCGCGATCCGTGAGAATACACGGGCAATCTACCTTGAAACCCTCGGAAACCCCAACAGCGATATTCCGGATGTGGATGCGATCGCAGAGATTGCCCATAAATACGGCCTGCCGCTTGTCGTGGACAATACTTTCGGAACGCCTTACTGGTTCCGGCCGATCGAGCACGGCGCAGACATCGTGGTTCATTCGGCAACCAAATTCATCGGCGGACACGGAACCTCCCTCGGCGGCGTCATCGTGGAGTCCGGCAAGTTCGACTGGAAAGCGAGCGGGAAATATCCGAACATCGCGGCCCCGAATCCGAGCTATCACGGCGTTTCCTTCTATGACGCGGTCGGGCCGGCAGCTTTTGTGACCTTTATCCGTGCCATTCTGCTTCGGGACACCGGCGCCTGTATTTCGCCCTTCAACGCATTCCTGCTGCTGCAGGGCGCAGAAACACTGTCGCTCCGACTGGACCGGCACGCGGAGAATACAAAGAAAGTGGTCGAATTCCTTTCCGCTCATCCGCAGGTCAGGAAGGTCAACCATCCGGCGCTTCCGGATCATCCGGACCATGAACTGTACAAAAAGTATTTTCCGAACGGCGGCGCGTCGATCTTCACATTTGAGATCGAGGGCGGGCAGGAAGAGGCTTGGAAATTCATCGACAATCTGCAGATTTTCTCGCTTCTTGCGAATGTTGCAGATGTGAAGAGTCTTGTCATTCATCCGGCTTCGACAACGCATTCGCAGCTTTCGGAAGAGGAGCTTCTGGACCAGGGCATTACGCCGAGCACAATTCGTCTCTCGATCGGAACCGAGCATATTGACGACATCATTGAGGATCTGGAGCGGGGATTCGCAGCAGTAAAAGCCTGAGGGAATGCTTATGTGTCATCCCGAGCGCAGGCCGCAGCCGAGGGATCCCGTGACTTCACGGACATCCTGATGGGATTCCTCCACTCGCTTCGCTCGGTCGGAATGACAAAAGGGCAGAATATGGCACAGCGGGCTTTCGCCCGACATGACAAATAATCAAGTAATACATTTAGAAAGGAAATCACCATGTCAAACATCTACAAAGGAACTTTAGGACTGATCGGAAACACACCCCTCGTAGAGGTGGAAAACCTGGAAAAGGCACTCGGCTTAGAGGCGACCGTACTTGTGAAATTAGAGTACTTCAACCCGGCCGGCTCCGTCAAGGACCGTATCGCAAAGGCGATGATCGAAGACGCGGAGGAGAAAGGTCTGCTGTGCCCGGATTCCGTTATCATTGAGCCCACATCCGGCAATACCGGCATCGGACTTGCGGCAATCGCAGCTGCGAAGGGCTATCGGATCATTCTGACAATGCCTGAGACGATGAGCGTGGAGCGCCGCAACATCCTCAAGGCCTACGGCGCGGAAATCGTGCTGACGGAAGGCGCGAAGGGAATGAAGGGTGCGATTGCGAAGGCGGAGGAACTTGCACAGGAGATTCCGAGAAGCTTCATCCCCGGCCAGTTTGTCAATCCTGCAAATCCGGCGATCCATAAGGCAACGACCGGTCCTGAAATCTTCCGGGATACAGACGGTGCCGTGGATATCTTTATCGCAGGTGTCGGTACCGGCGGAACGCTTACCGGCGTCGGCGAATACCTGAAATCTCAGAAACCGGAAGTGAAGATTGTCGCGCTCGAGCCGGAAGATTCGCCGGTCCTTTCGGAAGGCCGTTCCGGTGCGCACAAGATTCAGGGCATTGGCGCGGGCTTCGTTCCGGATGTGCTGAACACCAAGGTGTATGACGAGATTATCAAAGCGCCTGCGGGAAAGGCTTTCGAAACCGCGAAACTTCTTGCAAAGAAGGAAGGCATCTCGGTCGGCATCTCCTCCGGCGCGGCACTCTGGGGTGCGATCGAATTAGCGAAACGACCGGAAAACAAGGGAAAGACCATTGTAGCGCTTCTCCCGGACAGCGGTGACCGCTACTATTCGACAGCACTGTTTACGGAGTAAGGCTCCGTCAGGCAGAATCAGAACATATTTACAGTATAGGCAGGCGCCCGGGGTTCAATCTCCGAGCGCCTTTTTCCGATATCCTGTTGACGGATGCTTTGGTTTCGGGGTACAATAAAGACAGCATTTCAGGCATCGGAAGGAGACATCATGACAAGAACATTTTTTATCGCGGACTGGAACCGCGAGGGCGGCGTGTATGCGCTGGATTTTGATTTTGACAGCGGAAAGATTACAGCAGTCGACAAGGCTGCGGAGGGGCACAACACCTCCTTCTTTGAAAAGGATGGGGAAATTCTTTATGTGCTCTCGGAGATCGGCGGCCCCGGGAAATTCGCGGGCCTTGTGGAGTCTTTTGAGAGGAAGGACGGGAAGCTTCTGAAGATCGACGAATTCAGAGGAATTCCCTCAGGCTGTCCGCATCTTCGGCTTTCGAACGACAAAAAGGCCCTGTATTTCGCAAGCTACCAGACCGGCGCAGTTGCGTCCCTTTCGGTGGATCAGGGGCGATTCGGGAAGATCACAAGTTGTATTCCTTACGAAGGCAGCAGCGTAAACCGTTTCCGCCAGGAGGCATCGCACGCACACATGATGTGTACGGATCCTTCGGGAAAGTACGTATTCTGCTGCGATCTCGGGACGGATGAGGTGCGCATGTACCGGATTCTGTCAGAGGGAGAAATGTTGCCCGTCGGCGCGCTGAAAACGCCGGAAGGCTATGGTCCGCGCCACATGGTTTTCTCACAGGATGGGAAGTATCTTTATGTGGTTTGCGAGCTTTTCTACCATCTGCTGGTTTACGCGCTCGACGGGAAGGGCGGAGGCAGCTTGATCCGGGATATCGAGATCGATCCTGCACTCCCGGCGGATCAGAACTGGGGCGCCGCGATTCAATTTTCCGCGGACAGCAGACTCCTTCTGACCTCAAACCGGGGAACGGAAATCAGCATGATCGATCTGTTTTCGATGGAAAACCCGGAAAAACCGGTGCGGATTGCGGCGCTTCCGGGGCTTGCGCATCCGCGTGACTTTATGCTGTTTGAGGAGCTGGAAAAGCCGTACCTGATCGTGCTGAACATGACCAGCGAGGCAGTTGAATTCTACGCATTTGACCGGGAAAAGCTGACATTTACGCTGCTGGATTCGACGAAAGAGATCCCTTCGCCGGTGTGTATCGCGTAAAAAGAGCATTTATCAGAGGAGGGGATTATGTACAAACGCATTTCACACTATTACCCGGGCTGCGACGGGACAAAGCTCGCGGTTGACCTGTACCTGCCGGAAACTTCGGAGAAAGTCCCGGTGTTGTTCCGAGTCTCCCGGAATCCACGCCGGCCGGATCCGGCGGATGAGCGGGGACAGACCTTCTTTCAGCATGAGTTCGCGCAATTGGAATATTTCCTCGAGCGCGGTTATGCGATCGCGATCCCGGAAATGCGCGGCGTCGGCGCTTCCTACGGCACGAATGAGGGCTTCTGGTCACCGATTGACGGACGCGACATGGCAGCGCTGATTGACCAGGTCGCGGAGGAGCCCTGGTGCAACGGAAACGCCGGAATGTACGGCGGATCAAATGTCGGCGCGTCCCAGCATTTCGCGGCGAAGAACCGACCGAAACACCTTCGCTGCATTATTCCCTGTGACTGCAGCGCGGATTTCTATTATCAGAATTATCCGAACGGCGTGTCGATTATGCCGGAAATGAAGGCGCCGAAGGCGCCGGTCAGGATGGGCGTTCCGGTTGATGAAGATCCGGCGCCGGATTATCCGATGGCGCATGAGGCGATGGCGGGCCACGGTTTCAACATGGGCTTTCTGGAACAGTATTTGCCGGATATGCACCGGGACAGCGTAAATCACCGTATCGGCTACGCGCCGAACATGGAGATTCCGGTCTGGAACACAATGGATCAGGTACGGTTTTCCGGAATCGCGGTTTATCCCTACGGCGCGTTCTACGAGCCCGGCTGCACCAACAAGATCTTTGAGTACCGTGCCTGGGGCGGGAAGCTTCTTCTCGGACCCTGGCGCCACTGCGAAGTCTATCGGGACAGCTGCGACTTCCCGGCGGGCGTGTTCGACTGGAAGACGGATCACCTCCGCTGGTTTGATCATTTCCTGAAGGGTGAAGACAACGGCGTAACGGAAGAGCCGCCGGTGCTGTATTATACGACGGATGATGAGAAACCCTGGCATCGGAGCGCGGATTTCCCGCTCGACGACCAGACAAACCCGTCGCTTCTGCTTACAGCGGACGGAAAGCTGACGGAAGAAAGCGGTGAGGCGGAGGATCCAGCCGAAGTGAAATACCGGGTCCGGGACGACATCACGATCATCGACTCCATGGGACGGCTGAACCGCAGAATTGACGGAGATCTCTCAGAGGAGGCTGCAAAATGCCTGACATTCACAACGGAGACGCTTTCGGAGGATCTGGAGCTCACGGGTTTCCCGGTTGTCGAGCTCTATGCGAAGTCTACTTATGAGGACGGCATCTTCCTTGCGGAACTTCTGGAAATCCTTCCGGACGGAAAGGCACATTTCCTGACCGACGGCATGCTCAGAGGGCGCTCCGCGAAGATCTCCCGGCATCCGATCCTTGACCCGATCGGTGTGCCTTATCACA
>CADCPV010000361.1 GCA_902803345.1 uncultured Eubacteriales bacterium
AATGTTTCGTTTGTACAGTCCGCGAAAAACCGAACAGATCATAATGAAACTGGAACCTGTAATCAGACGCGTATCTTCGGACTACCAGGTTCCGGAAGCCGTGATTCGGGCGGTTCTGTTCCGTGAAATCAAGGAGATCGATCTGTTCGATGTCATTGCCGACCGGATTGTCAGAAGCCCGGTCCTGTCTTCCTGGTTTCATCGAACAGACAGTTCGACGGGATACGGACAGATCTTTGCATGGGTCGCGATCAACGCGCTTCATTTCGCGGAGACGCAGGGCATTGAGAATGCGGAAAACATCGGCCTTTCTGCTGATCATGTGTATGATAAAGACAGTCCCGGAGATCGCAGACTGATGTGGATGAAACTGAACAGTGACCGGGAATTCAACCTTCGCATGTCGGTTCTGAACCTGCTTTCCTGTGCTTTTGAAATGACGGGGAAAACAGATTTTTCCGCGATGAACGAAGAAGAACTGAAGCTGACGCTGAGCCGCTACAATGCCAATACGAAACGGATTACAGCCTACGGGGAAGAAACCTATGGCTATTACCTCAAATACCTGCAGGGAGAGTTATGAGCATCTATACACACCGCATACAGTATTATGAAACCGACCGGATGGGCATCACGCACCATTCGAACTATATCCGCTTCATGGAAGAGGCGCGCGTCGAATTCCTGAAGAAAATCGGATTTGATTATGCGAAATTAGAGGAAGCGGGAATTGTTTCGCCGGTAACGGAAGTGGAGTGCAGCTTCAAAAAAACGACGACTTTCGGCGATCTTCTTCAGATCGAAGTCCGGGTCGAGGAAATTACAGGCGTCCGGTTCCGTTTTTCCTATCATATGCAGAAAGAAGACGGAACCTTTGTTGCGGAAGGACATTCGGGGCACTGCTTCCTGAATGAAAAAGGCTTCCCGATCCGTATCAACCGGGATTATCCGGAGTTTTATGAGACGCTTTCGCAGCTGAAAAACACGAGGGACTGACAGACCAGTCCGGCACAGGCAACTGGAGAAAGAATATGGGCACAGATCTCGAAAAGAGAATTACAATGGATCCGTCGGGCTTTGCGGTGCTTGCGGATTTTATCCCCGGCATCATCCAGGAAATCCGTTACTATTCGAGCTACAATTTCATCGGCGAACGGATTGACGGGTATGAAGAGCCGATCGCGCTTCTCGCGATTGAAGCCGCACGGGCGCTGAAAAGCGTTGCTAACGAAATGAATGTGTTTGGCTATCGGCTGAAGGTTTTTGATGCCTACCGCCCGGCCTGTGCGGTCCGGCAGTTTGTGCTCTGGGGGATCGAGGATACGGACATCCGCATGAAGCCGTATTTCTACCCGGATCTTCGGAAACAGGAGCTGTTTTCCGGAGGCTATATAGCAAAGCAGTCCAGTCACAGCAGGGGGTCCGCGGTCGACCTGACGCTTCTTGACATGAAAACCGGAAAGGAAGTGGACATGGGCGGCCCCTTTGACTATTTCAGCGAGCTGTCGCATCCTTCGTACCGCGGAATTACCGACGAACAGTACGAAAACAGGATGCTTCTTCAGCGCGTGATGCAGAGGAACGGCTTTCTGCCGATTGACTGTGAGTGGTGGCATTTTATGCTGAAGGACGAACCGTATCCGGATGTATACTTTGAATTCCCGGTGTCGGCGGCATATCTAAGGAAACACTGATTGAATCAGTGTCTCCTTAGAGCCTCCGGCGGATGCACACGGATTCGTAAGGAAAAAGCTTCTGCGCAGCCGAATCCGGCACCAGGGAAACGCTTAAATCAGCGTTTCCCTGAAAAAACAGAAAGGCGGAAAAGAGATGAAAATCGGTTTTATCGGACTTGGCATTATGGGACACCCGATGTTCCTGAACATCGCAAGGAAACATGACGATGAAGTGTTCTGTACGGATATTTTTACGGAATCTGCGTTGAAAATTGCAGAGGAAGCGCAGGCGCTTGGTGCAAAGGCTTCGGCAGTTCCCGGAAATCTGGAATTGGCGGAAAAAGCAGACGTGATCATTTCAATGGTTCCGCGGTCTGAGGATTCGCTTGCGGTTTACCGGGAAATCCTGCCTGCACTTGGCCCGGGGAAGATCTGCATTGACATGAGCACGATCGACCCGGAAGTGTCTGTGGAAATCGCCGGATTTGTCCGGGAAACCGGTGCGGAATATGCGGATGCCCCGGTTGTGAAATCCCAGGCTGCGGCAGTCGCCGGTAAGCTCGGAATCTATGTCGGTTCCACGCCGGAATTATTTGAACAGATCCGGCCGATCCTTTCCTATATGGGCGAGACGATCCTGCATCTTGGAGAAAACGGCCGGGGCCTTGTCATGAAGATCTGTCATAATGCGCTGGTTTCCCAGATCCAGAACGGTGTGAACGAGACGAGCGAGCTGGCACGGAGGAACGGCATCGACGCGCGCACCTATGTACGGGCGATCGCGGCCGGCGGCGGACAGAACGCCTATCTGGACAACCATGTTGAAATGCTTGCAGAGAATGAATTCCCGGCCGCTTTTACCGTTCAGAATGCCGCAAAAGACGTGCATATCTGTCTCGATTTGGCCGCGCGCACCGGTCTTTTGATGCCGGGTGAGGAGAATGCAGTGAAGGTCTTTGACAAGGCGATGGAAATGGGCTTTGCGAAAGAAGACTGGGCCGCAACGGTCAAGGCCTACCGGGAACTTGCGGATCAGTAAGGAGGGCTTATGAACGCAGTACTATCCAACAGTCTGCTTCAGATTGAAGTTTCGGCGCACGGAGCGGAGCTTACGAGTATCCTGTCGCTTCCGGACCGGAAAGAATACCTTTTTGACGCAGATGCGAAATACTGGGGCAGACACGCCCCGATCCTGTTTCCGATTGTCGGAAGCCTGAAGGATAAGAAGCTTGTGTTTAACGGGCAGGACTGGCCGATGGGTCAGCACGGCTTCGCGCGGGATATGGACTTCATTCTGAGCTTACAGTCGGAAAACTCTGTATGCTTTACGCTGGAATCGAATGGAGAGACAAAGGCGAAATACCCCTATGATTTCAGACTGACGGTCTGCTATGAACTCAGCGGGGCCGAGATCCGGGTGAACTGGCATGTGGAAAACACCGGCGATCAGACGATGCATTACCAGATCGGCGGTCATCCGGCCTTTTACTGCCCGGTGGATTCTTTCCTGGAAAAGCAGAGCGACTATTACCTGAAATTCGACACGGAAGAGCCGATCCGGTATCGTCTGCTGAATGAAAACGGCCTTCTTCTGGACGAAACATACGAGCTCCTGACGGATGATGGCTGTTTCAATATCCCGGAAACTCTTTTTGACCGGGACGCGCTGATCGTTGAAGGCACGCAGTCAAAGGAAGTCTCGCTGTGCCGCCCGGACAAGAAGCCGTATCTGTCGGTGCTTTTCGACGCGCCGCTTTACGGGATCTGGTCGCCGGCCAGAAAACAGGCACCTTTCATCTGCATCGAACCCTGGTGGGGAAGAGCAGACCGGGCAGATTTTGCGGGTGATATCTCAGACAGGGATTATGATCAGGCGCTTCTTCCCGGAGAAGCAAGGGAATACAGCTTTGTGATCCGGGTTGACGACATCCTGAACCGGCCGGAGTACCTGTACCATCCGGAAAACTGTCCCTGTGTCGGCGGAAAGGAGCGCGGTTGCCCGAATAACGGTAACTGTCCGGCCTGTACCGAAAGCCACCACAGCCGCGGCGGACTGACTGCCTGCGAGCGCAAGTTCGTGAATGAACAATAAGAGAAAGAAATAGCTTATATGTACGATCCGAAAACCAACAAATATCCCTATCCTCTGGAGACGGATCATCACTATCTCGTCGTAAAGAAAAACGACGGAACGGTTTTTGACCGGAATTATCCCTATATTGACCGTTCAAAGTGGTTTCGGTTCCGGCAGACGCTGATCCGGATCCTGATGTACCTGATTGTTTTCCCGCTAAATTATATCCGTCTGGGCTTTCGTGTAAAAGGGCGGGAAAACCTGAAAAAATACAGAGACGTGATTGATAAGGGCATTATTTCCAGCAGCAATCACGTGCATATGTGGGATTATATTTCCATCATGAACGCCGTGAAGCCGAAACGGACCAATGTCCTGTGCTGGGCGCCGGATGTGAGCGGCGAAAACGGTCCCTTAATCCGTCTGACCGGCGGCATTCCGATCCCGGAAGGGGACCTTCGGGCAACGGCAGTCTATGTACGGGAAGTGCAGCGGCTTCTCTCGGAGGGCGGCTGGCTTCAGATTTACCCGGAAGGCAGCATGTGGGAATACTACGCACCGATCCGGCCGTTCAAGCACGGTGCGTCCTTCTTCGCCTGTCGTTTTGACAAACCGATTTTGCCGATGGGCTTTTCCTACC
>CADCPV010000362.1 GCA_902803345.1 uncultured Eubacteriales bacterium
AAGGACGGCTCGCTGATCCTTCTTGACCTCGGCGTCAAGTACGGCAACTACTGCAGCGATATCACGCGGACCTATCCCGCAAACGGAAAGTATACGGCACGGCAGCGGGAAGTCTACAACCTTGTGCTGAAAGCGAATCGTGCGGTTGCGGAATACGCGAAGCCGGGGCTCAGCCTGAAGGACCTGAATGACCTGACGAAACAGATTCTCGGCGAAGGCCTTGTGGAAATGGGTCTCATCGAGAAGCCCGAGGATGTCGGAAAATACTACATGCACGGCGTGAGCCACCCGATCGGGATCGATGTCCACGATATCTCGCTTGCCGGCGACAAACTGGCGCCGGGCTGGATCATCTCGGACGAGCCCGGTCTCTACATTGACGAAGAGGAGATCGGCATCCGGATTGAGGACGACCTCCTGATCACGGATCAGGGCTGCGAAGTATTGTCCGCCGATATCATCCGCGATTCCGATGAAATTGAAGCCTTCATGGCCCGCTGAGGAAGAAATGATGCAGAATCCTGATCAAAAAGAGAACACCCGGCTTTCAGAGGAGATGCTGAATAAATATGCTTCGGACGGGCTTCCGAAAGCGGGCGGTTTTGATGCGGCGGAGGTGCTTTCCATCCTCCGCCTTGCCGATGCGGAAGACTGGAAGCTGAGCGGGACGCTCCAGGAGCATCAGTTCCGGAATATCCGGGATTCCCTGTCGAAAATGCATGTTTCAGACGGCTATTTCCTGAACTACGGCGAAAGCGAGCTGATCCCGAAGCTGAGCCCCGAAGACTGGGAAGCCATCCTTTCGGAAGGCCAAGAAAACCGGAGAGAAGGCTTTCTTCGCACCGTATCTTTCCCTGCGTCCGGAATCTATGCTGTCGAGGGGGAACACTTATACCTTTCCGTTAAGACCGGAAACAACGCCGGCGCAAAGAAGCACCGGGATACCGGATCGTTTATTATCTATGCCAACCATAAACCGCTGTTGGTGGATCCTGGGAAAGGCAGCGAAGGCACAGCAGAATCACCGGACTTCAAAGGTTCCGCTTTCCATAACCTTCCGACAATCGAGGGTTTTACAGCGTGCGGGGATCCGGACGATGCGTCGGGAAAATACGCGGCACTCGATGTGGACCTGAAACGGAAGGAGATCTTCCCTGGCGTAGAAGGGTATCTTCACAGCATGGAGCTTCGCGGCTGCTACCCGGAGGAAGCGCCGATTGAGACCTATATCCGCGAAATCCGTTTTATTTCGGACGGCCCGGTTGAGGTGACGGAGCATCTGAGGCTCAGAGACGATGCATTCCCGCACTGGGAGCTGCATTTTATGAGCGAAGAAAAGCCGGAGTATCTTTCACAGGAAAACACACTCCGGCTCGGGAACCTCGGAAGAATCCGCTTTGACCGGCCAATTCTTCAGGTGAATATTGAGTTTCTTGACACTTCCGAAGACCCGAACCTGCACACCGCATGGCAGAACGGCCTGTACAGGACCAGCATCCGGCCTCTTGGCGGCGTCCTGCGATACCTGATCTCGGAAGGCTGAAGATTTTAGGTGTCGGCTTCTTCAGGCAATCAGCGTCCGGAGTGCCCGGATGAAGTCCGGATTGGTGCCGCAGCAGCCGCCGAGGTACCGGATCCGTCCCAGATCGAGCGCTGCCGCCATATCCTTACAGAATTCTTCCGCCGTAATGGTGTAGCGCGCCGTTCCGTCTTCTCCGGTGACAGGGACGCCTGCATTCGGCTTCAGGATCAGCGGGAGTTCAGTCTTTTCGGCGAATTCCGTGATTACGGGAACCGCGAGATCCGGTCCGACAGAGCAGTTCATTCCGACCGCAGCAGGTCCCATCGGCGAGAGTTCTTCGAGCATGTCCTCAACACTGACGCCGAAAAGGGTACGGCCGGAGGCTTCAAAACTCATGGATGCAAAGACCGGGAGACCGGTCTTTTTTGCTGCCCGGAAAGCTGCCGCAAGCATTTCAATCTGCATAAAGGTCTCGAGGAAAATGAGGTCTGCACCGGCGCTGCTTCCGGCTTCGATGATTTCATCGAAAATCTCCTCGGTTTCTTCTTCCGAAAGATCTCCGTAGGGCTCCGTCATCATCGGAAGCGGTCCGACATCCAGCGCGACCAGGACTTCTGTCCCCAGAAGCGCTTCCTTCGCAGTGTGAATCGCGGCCGTAACAGCTTCCGGGACAGAGGCTGTCGATTCCCGTTCTACCGTAAAGCGGTTGATGCCGAAGGTATTGGCGCAGATGATTTCAGATCCGGCATCGGCATACTCGCGGCAGACCGCAGAAACCAGTTCCGGATGTGTCAGATTGTAGGTCCAGACCGAAGCCTTCGGAATCCCCTGTGCTTCCGCCTTCTGCCACAGAAGCGTCCCCTGTGCACCGTCAAGCAACGTGATTTGATTCATTGAACCGCACCTCCTGTAATGTCTGGTAATCATAAAAACGATTTTCAACAGTATACCACGCAGATTTCGAATCGTCAAAGCATATCTTTCCGGAAGGTCTGCTTTCCTGCATCCGTACACGAAAAACAGGGATTGTGCGCCTGCGTCTTTTGTGATACCATTACAGCAGTCCGCAATCAGGGCTTGCGTGACATTTCCGAAAACCGTGCTATACTCTGTATCATGAGAGGAGACTGATGCGATGATCGATTTTGTTCAGGTCGGAAAGAAAATCCAGGAGGAACGGCTCCGCTTAGGGCTTTCGCAGGATGTTTTGTCTGAAGATCTCTGCGTGACCCGCCAGGCACTGTCCCGCTGGGAGAACGGTCTTTCCGCTCCGTCCATCGATACCCTGATCACCTTATCTAAAATATTCGGGATTTCCTTCGAAGAGATTCTCTGCCTCGACGAAAGTCCCGAGCTCGACCCCGATAACATCTTTGCCGGA
>CADCPV010000363.1 GCA_902803345.1 uncultured Eubacteriales bacterium
CAGACGAGAGGCTGGTTCCATTCGCTGATGGCGGAGGGAACGCTTCTTTTCAACCAGTCCCCGTACCGGAATGTCGTCGTTCTGGGCCTGATCCAGGACGAAAACGGGCAGAAGATGAGTAAGTCCAAAGGCAACGTGGTCGATCCCTTTGAAGCGCTCGAGACCTACAGTGCCGACGCGATCCGCTGGTATTTCTACAACAGCTCCGCGCCCTGGCTTCCGAAGCGTTTCTCGAAGGATACCGTGATCGAGGGCCGTTCGAAGTTCATGAGCACGCTCTGGAACACCTACGCTTTCTACGCGCTCTATGCGGAAATCGACCAGTTCAACCCCTATGAGTATTTCGCGAAAGGCTGGAAGCCCGAGAACCTGCCGGTCATGGACCGCTGGGTGCTTTCGAAGCTGAATACGCTGATCAAAACCGTCGACAACGACCTTGCGACTTATAAGATTTTCGAAGCTGCCCGTGCTTTAGGGGAGTTTGTCGATGAACTCTCGAACTGGTATGTCCGCCGCTCTCGTGAACGTTTCTGGGCGAAGGGCATGGAAGCGGACAAGGTGAATGCCTATATGACGCTGTTCACGGTGCTTCGGGACCTGAGCCTTGTCTCTGCCCCGATGATCCCCTTCATGACCGAGGAAATCTACCAGAATATCGTGCGCAGTGTCGACCCCGATGCGAAGGAGAGCATTCATCTCTGCTTCTATCCGGAGGCGGACGAGTCGCTGATCGATCCGGATCTCGAGGACAGCATGGAAGAGGTCCTGAAACTTGTCGTGATGGGCCGTGCAGCCCGGAATGCTTCCGCGATCAAGAACCGTCAGCCGCTTCAGACCATGTTTGTCAAGGCGCCTGCCGTGCTTTCCAGTTTCTATTCCGACATCATCCGCGACGAACTGAACGTCCGGGAAGTGCGCTTCACCGACGATGTGCGGGCCTTTACGACCTACATTTTCAAGCCGCAGCTTCGGACCGTCGGCCCGAAATACGGAAAGCTTCTCGGAAAGATCCGCGCAGCACTGACGGATCTCGACGGCAATGCGGCAATGGACGAACTGAAATCTTCCGGCGCGCTGCGCTTTGATTTCGACGGCGCGGAAGTGGTGCTGACAGAGGATGATCTTCTGATTGAGATGCAGGAGATGCCGGGCTATGTCAGCGAGGGAAGCGGAGATGTGACGGTTGTGCTGGATACGAACCTGACGGAAGAACTGATCACGGAAGGCTTTGTCCGCGAACTGATTTCAAAGATTCAGACCATGCGCAAGGAAGCGGATTTCAATGTGACGGATCATATCCGGATTTCGTATTCGGGTACGGAAAAGATCGAAAAGATCTTCCGCGAAAATGCTGCGGAGATCTGCGGCGATACCCTCGGAGAGGAAGTCGTGCCGGGCGAAGCAGGGTATCTGAAGGACTGGGATATCAACGGCGAACAGTGCCGCATCGGCGTGGAAGTCGTGTGACCGGGGATACAGAATTTTAGGAGGCTTATGAAGATAAAACGATTCAATAAAGAAGTATTTAAACAGCAGGTAAGAGAAAATGCAAAGCTGATGTTCCGGAAAAATGTGGAGGAAATCAGCAAGGAGCAGATGTTCCAGGCGGTCGCGCTGACCGTTAAGGATGAAATCATCGACGACTGGATCGATACCCATAAGGCGTATGAGAAGCAGGATGTCAAGATCCTGTACTACATGTCCATGGAGTTTCTGATGGGCCGTGCCCTCGGCAACATGCTGATTTCGATCAGTGAGGAAACGGTGGTCCGGGATGCGCTTTCGGAGCTCGGTTTCGACCTGAATGCGATCGAGGACAAGGAGCCGGATGCGGCGCTCGGAAACGGCGGCCTGGGGCGGCTTGCGGCCTGCTTCCTGGATTCTCTCGCAACCCTCGGCTATGGCGCCTACGGCTGCGGCATCCGCTACAAATACGGCATGTTCGCGCAGCAGATCAAGGACGGTTACCAGAAGGAAGTGCCGGACAACTGGCTCAAGAACGGCAATCCCTTTGAAATCCGCCGCCCGGAATACGCCTGCGAAGTCAAGTTCGGCGGCCGGATGTCCTATACCGTGGACGAAAAGGGACGCGAGCATTTCGACCTCGTGGACTATAATTCGGTCCTGGCGGTTCCCTACGATATGCCGATTGTCGGCTACAAGTCCGGTGTTGTCAATACGCTCCGGATCTGGGACGCGGAGCCGATCAACACCTTCAACCTGGACTCCTTTGACCGCGGTGACTACGCGAAGGCAATCGAGCAGGAGAACCTTGCGAAGAATATCGTCGAGGTTCTGTACCCGAACGACAACCATTACGCCGGCAAGGAACTCCGGCTGAAGCAGCAGTACTTCTTTATTTCGGCTTCTCTTCAGACTGCGATCAGAAAGTACAAGGAAACCCACAACGGAACGCTGGAGGGCTTCAAGGACAAAGTCGTGTTCCAGATGAACGACACGCATCCTTCTATGACGGTTGCCGAGCTGATGCGGCTTCTCATGGATGTGGAGAAATACGAATGGGACGACGCCTGGGACATTGTCACGAGCTGCTGTGCCTACACGAACCACACGATCATGTCGGAAGCGCTCGAAAAATGGCCGATCGACCTCTTCGAGCGGCTCCTTCCGCGGGTCTATGCGATTATCGACGAGATCAACCGCCGCTTTGTGACACTGCTTCGGGAGAAATATCCGGGCGACGAATCCAAGGTGGACCGCATGGCAATCCTGCATAACGGACGCGTGCGGATGGCATATCTTGCGATCGTCGGTTCCTTCTCCGTCAACGGTGTTGCGGAGCTGCATACCCAGATCCTGAAGGAACGGGAGCTTCGCGATTTCTACGAACTCTGGCCGGAGAAATTCCACAACTTCACAAACGGTATTACCCAGCGCAGATTCCTGAAGCACGGCAATCCGCTTCTTGCGGACTGGGTGACTGATAAGATCGGCGGCGGCTGGGCCACGAATCTCTACGAGATGGAGAAGCTGGAAAAGTACCTTGACGATCCGGAAGCGCTGGAAGAGTTCATGGAGATCAAGTACCGGAACAAAGTGCGCCTTGCGGACTATATCCGGAAGCACAACGGGATTGAAGTCGATCCGGAGTCGATTTTCGACGTGCAGACGAAGCGGCTTCACGAGTACAAGCGGCAGCTGATGAACATCCTGCACATCATGTACCTCTACAACAAGATCAAGAGCGATCCGGAGTTTGCGGAGAACTTCTATCCGCATACCTATATCTTCGGTGCAAAAGCGGCTGCGGGCTATGTGCGCGCGAAGCTTACGATCAAGCTGATCAATTCCGTAGCGGATGTCGTGAACAGCGACGAGTCCATCAACGGAAAGATCAAGATCGTTTTCATCGAGGATTACAAGGTCTCGAATGCCGAGATTATCTTTGCGGCTGCTGATGTTTCCGAGCAGATCAGTACGGCTTCCCGCGAGGCTTCCGGCACCGGCAACATGAAGTTCATGCTGAACGGTGCGCCGACACTCGGGACGATGGACGGCGCAAACGTCGAAATCGTCGAAAAAGTCGGAAAGGAAAACGCGTTCATCTTCGGCATGACTTCGGACGAGGTCATCCGCTACGAACGCGAGGGCGGCTACCGGCCTGCGGACTATATCGAAAACAACGCGGAGCTTCGGGACGTGCTGGTACAGCTGATCAACGGCAGCTATTCACCGGAGAACCCGGAACTGTTCCGGGAGCTCTACAACAGCCTTCTCGGCGACTACAGCCATCAGGCGGATGTGTATTTTATCCTCAAGGATTTCATGCCTTATCATGAAGCCTGCATGCGCCTGAACGAGTGCTACAAGGACCGCGAAAAGTGGTCCCGGATGGCGATGCTTCAGGTCTGCCGCTGCGGAAAGTTCTCCTCTGACCGGACCGTGCAGCAGTACGTCGACGAGATCTGGCATCTTGACAAAATCAATATCTGAGGCGGATTATGGCAAGAAAGAAAGCGCCCTGGCGCGTCCTCTTTTCGGCAGGTGCCGACAGAAAATCAGAACCGGACGGTGTGATCGTTTTGGATGTGCGCTATGAGGAACGGACGGTTGTCCTGTATCCCTACGAAAGCAGGGAGGATGCGCTTCTCGGCGCCGGAAAGCAGGCCGACAACCGTGCATTTCTGACCCGGGAAGGCGTCGCCGCAATTGTCGACGAGCTCGGCGGGGCGGAAGTCTACGGCAGATACCTGTCCGGGAAGGAGACAGTCTCCTATATTGTCTCCTGCAGGGAGAAGTATCAGGGAGAGGAGCTTCTGAAACGGATCAGAAGCCTCGTGAGTACGATCGGACACAAAGCAAAAGCCGTCGACCTGTCGGTACTGACAAGCGCTGCAAAACAGTCGCTGAAATATGTCACCCATGACCTCAGCGCATTTCGGATGCTGGGACTCATGGGCGAACTGAATGACATCCTGAATTTCACATTCCGTTGGGGGGAGTAATTCCCGGAGAGTTCTATGGAAGAGAAGGAGAAGGAGACCGGGCTTTCGCCGGAGGCTCCTCTTGAAATCAGCATCAGGGAAGTGCCGGATACGGGAAAGACTTCCAAAAAAGCCGGGAAGCGTGATCACGCGGCCCGGCGTGATGCACTGCGCGAAAATACGAAAAAGCGCCAGGATGAACTTCGGGAACTGCGGGAGCAGAAGCGGATTCAGGAAGCAGAAATGCGCGCCGCAGAGGAAGCTGCGAAGAAGGCTGCCAGAGAAGCCGAAAAACAGGCGGCAGAAGTACTTCCCGGATCTTTGGAGCCTGCTTCGGAATTAACGGCTGAGATTCCGTTGGAAAACGATGCGGAAAGACTCTCGGAAACTGCGGCAGAAACGTACACGGAAAAGCCTGCAGAACAGACCATTATCGACGAAGAACCCGCTGAAACCGAAAAAGGCACGGAAGAGCCCGGACTTCCGGTTCTGGAAATCGACGAGGAGGCTTCGGAAGGGCCGAAAAAACCCAAAAAGAAGCGCCTTGTCACGGCCCTCATTGTAACCGGAATCGTACTGGTTTCCCTGATTGTCGCCGGAGTCTTAGCGGCTTTCGGGATCTTCAACTACTTCTACAACCAGTCGAACTATATCGCGGAAGGCGAGACCTATATCCCGACTGCACCGCCGACGAAAGAAGACGAAGAGACTACGACCGCCGAGCCGATTAAAGAGGGTGTCAACTATTCACTGTTGGGGACAACTGAATCCACGACGGAGACGTCGACCGAAGAAGAATCGACGACAGAACCCTCAATCAACCGGACGGGCGTTTACAACTGCCTTCTGATCGGAATTGATGTCGGTTCCGGGAACGGCAACTCGGACTCGATGATCCTCTGCTCGATCAATTACGACCTGCATAAGATCTTCCTCACGACGCTGATGCGCGACTCGCAGGTTGAAATCCCGGACTATGGTACGAGAAAACTGAACAGCGCCTGTGCAATCGGCGGACCGACGCTTCTGGTGGATACGCTCGAGCAGTACTTCGGCTTCGAGATCGACAATTTTGCGATGATCGATTTTGAAGGCATGAAGGCGGTCATCAATGCTCTCGGGGGTGTGGACCTGTACATTACAGTTGAGGAAGCGGCATTCATGCTCATCCAGATGGATGAGGACCAGATGGTGCATTTAGACGGACGGCTTGCGCTCCGGCATGCCCGGGACCGCAGTTCCGGCGGTTCGGATTTCGGCCGTACGCAGCGCCAGCGGAATGTGCTCATGGCCATTGTCAGGAAGGCACGCCGCGGCGATATCGGGGATATTGTGGAGGCCGCAAAAGCGATTCTTCCCTATATCACGCACGATATGTCGAGAAGGGATCTTGCGGAAATCATGCGGGAGCTTCCGGCCCTGATTAAGTGGGATTTTGTGCAGCAGCGCATCCCTTATGAAGGTCTGTTCGTCTACGCGAATGAAAACCTCGTGATGGATGTTCCGGCCACGATGGAGCGCTGGCATGCAGTGGTCTATGACGGGGCGGTCTATGATGATACGATTTTAGAGGAAAGCACGGAAGCAGCTTCTGAAGAAGAAACAGAGCCTTCCGGAGAAAGTGCGGAGGATGAAAGCCGGGATCCGGAAGAATCCGCAGGCCCCGGCGATGAGACAATTGCGGAAGAACCGGATCTGATCCCGGACGATCTTCTGAAGCTGCCGGACGGCATTTACCAGATCACCTGCCGCCCGGATCAGTACCTGAATCCGATTCCGGAGGACTTCAATTACAACAACCTGATCACGCTGACTGTCTGGAAAGACGTGAAAAACATGGAGGAGCTGGACGCATTGCTTGCGTTTGAAGCGACCGGAGAACGGGCCATCGGACGCCAGCTTGCGATTTACGGCAGTGATTACTACATCGGTTCCGGCCGCCAGAATCGCTTCTGGAAGTTGGAGAAGTGGGACGGTACGCTTCTGGAACCTTAGACAACAGAATAAAACCTGGAGAAACACAAAGGATTCAACTGGCGGAGGAACCGTCAGAGACACCTGAAGGAGGACATCATGGAACAGTTTCCGAGAACGGAAGTAGAGGGCCTTTCCCTCTCCAGAATGATTATCGGCACGAACTGGATCGGCGGCTGGTCGCACCGTTCCGTTTCAGCTGATAAAATGATCA
>CADCPV010000364.1 GCA_902803345.1 uncultured Eubacteriales bacterium
AGGCTGAAAATATGAGTTAAAACATTTGTGCCGAGCCCGCCGATGTTCTGCGTCATGGCGATCTCCGCGCCTTCCACCTGTCCTTCACCGCAGACGCCCTGCAGCTGCTGAACAGCTTCAACGATCTGATAAAGTCCCGTCGCGCCGACCGGATGACCGCGGGCTTTCAGTCCTCCCCGGGTCGAGATCGGGATCCTGCCCGTGAGTTTGATTTCCCCTTCTTCCGCAAGCATCGGACCTTTTCCGCGTTCGGCAAATCCGCAGGCTTCCAGAGAAAGGGCACTGATGACCGTAAATGCGTCATGGGCTTCAAACAGATCTATGTCATCCGGCGTCACGCCGGCCTGTGCGTAGGCCTGTTTTGCCGACCGTTCTGCAGCGCTCAGCCACAGCGGATCCCTGCGGTTATGCAGTGCGGCCGTATCGGTCGCCGCACCGGATCCGATGATCCTGACGACACCATTCCGGCCCCTCACCCAGTCCAGCGGAACGATCAGGACCGCTGCCGCACCGTCGGCGACGGGCGGAGCATCCAGAACGCTCACCGGGTCGCATACCATTTCCGCCCTCATGTAGGCTTCCCTGCTGAGGGCACTGCGGAACCGGGCAAAAGGATTGTGCACCGCGTTGGCATGCGCATTGAGCGAGAAGGGAGCAAAATTCTCCCGGGTCCAGCCGTATTCATGCATATACCGCCGCATGATCATCGCGTTCATCGCGACAAAGGAGGTCCCCATATCACGCTCGTATTCGGAATCCGCCGCAGAAGCGAGTTCGGCTGTGATCTCCTCAGCGGGTGAATCCGTCATTTTTTCAGCGCCGACCGCAATTGCGGTATCCACATCACCGGACGCGACAGCGAACAGTGCGGAGCGGAAAGCGGAAGCGCCGGAACTGCAGGCAGTCTCAACGTGGACCCCTTCCGTATGCCGGGCTCCGAGCCAGTCACCGAGATATGAACCGAGATGGAGCTGGTTGTTCACCGCTCCCGAAAGCATATTGCCGAAGAACACACTGTCCACAGTGTGCAGGCCGGTCTTCTCAAATATCTGAAGGACCGGCTCACCGGCAATTTCCAGTAAACTCTTATCCCAATGATCAGCGACCGGGATCTGCCCGATCTCCAGAATAGCGGTCTCTCTCAAAGAACCTCCGGCACGGTCCGGCCGTGCATAAAATCACTTGATACCATTATACTTTGTTTTTGGAAGTTTTTGTTGTCTGTTCTCCGCTCACTGTTCCCGGATATCGGATTTCCGGTATCCGAAACAGAAGTATACTTAATTGATATGGCATATTCGAATATCACCAAGACCGCCATGGCGGATTCTATGAAAGCGCTGATGGAAGAAAAACCCTTCGCGAAGATCAGCGTCGGTGATATCTGTGAACGCTGCGGGATGAACCGCAAAAGCTTCTATTACCACTTTAAAGACAAATATGACCTGGTTAACTGGATCTTTCAGACAGAATTTCTGGAGATGATGCAGAGGCGGGACTACTCATCCGGATGGGAACTCCTGTCCGACATCTGTGCTTACTTTTATGCCGAACGCGCTTTTTATACCAACGCGCTGCAGGTAGAGGGGCAGAATGCTTTCCGCGATTATTTCGCGGAAGCCATCAGTTCCGTTCTTGCCGAGATCATGCGGGATCAGATCGGTCCCGGGGAGGATTCCCGCTTTTTCGTTCAGTTTCTGACAGACGCCTTCCAGGCAGCGATCCTGAGATGGCTCAAGCAGACGCCGGTCCTTCCGCCGGATGAATTCCTGCAGAAGCTCGAAAGTGTGATGAACATTCTCAGAAAGTAGGAAGTGGAAAGTAGGATGTAGGATGTAGGATGTAGGATGTAGGAAGTGGGATGCAGATCAAAATAAACTGAAAAAGCATCTGGCACCAGTGACTAAACCCTGACACCTGCTGACTGAAAACAAAAAACAGATCCGAACGGATCTGTTTTTTGTTTTGGTTCTGTACCGTAATACAAAACGCAGAATTAACGCTTTGTATAGGTAGGAGCCTTACGGGCACGCTTCAGGCCCGGCTTCTTGCGTTCCTTAATGCGGGCGTCGCGGGAGAGCAAACCGGCATGATGGAGATCC
>CADCPV010000365.1 GCA_902803345.1 uncultured Eubacteriales bacterium
CGGAACACAAGCATCGCGGCTTCATTTTTCACGGTCACAAAGACCGGCCTGCGGTTGAAATACAGGGTCTTGCCGTCCTTTTCGATTAAGAGTCCGCCGTCTTTGAAAATCAGTTCATAGTCCAAAATCTGCATCGGGTACTCCTCCCCCCTCAGCGCTTACTTTTTCGGAATCCGTCTTCCGAAGCCCGGAAGGTTTTTGTCCGAATATTTGTATACAAGGTCCCGCGCCTTTTTGCGGTACTCGAGGACGAGTTCGCTGTTCTCCGAGAAGAGCATCGAATAGCGGTGCTCCGCAGTGTACGGAAGCCATTTCGGCATGTTGCGGCCGGTCGGATCATTGCCGTCCTTTGCGAAGGCGGCCCAGGCGGAACCGCAGGTGTCGGAGCATTTGAATGCTTCCGCCTTGTTTTTTGCGGTGTACATGCCGGGTGCAAGATAGGCGTTGTCGAAGAAGAATGGCACGTCCGTTCCGTGGAAGGCCTTCTGTACCGGATCGGGACTGTCAAAGGCGAAGATCGCGTTGTAGAAAGGCGCTGCATCCTTGCCTTCGCGGGTTCTCGAAACGTCTTCGACGAATTTTATCTGGTGGCTGTCGTTCATCAGCGCAATCATCACATCGACCGCAGTCGGGTCGTCGAGGACTTCTTTGTAGGTCGAAATGATTTCTGAAACCTCCTCCTCGCTGTAGCCGGAATCCGCAAGCTTCTTCGGCAGCGTCTCCCAGGTCAGGTCGAAGATCTCCGGATTAAAGAGCGCAAGAAGCGCCATATCTTCCCGGGTGTAGCAGATGATGAAGGGGATATCCTTGGCAAATTCCGTGCCTTCCGCGCCGTCGAAGGGGTTGTACTGGATGACATCGCCGTCGAAGGTGACCGGGAAGTTCAGGTAGTTGCCGTTTTCGCGGGTTGCGTTGATCTCCCGCATCGCGCGGATCAGGTCCTCCCACGGGATGGTTTCCAGTTCTTCAATGTTGTCCTTTGTGATGCCGAGATGCGCGAGGAAGGCGTCCGTATCGACCTGGCCGAATTTCGGGTCGATCGCCTGGAAGCCGCCGCTCTGGCAGATGGCCTTGTGGAATAGGCCTTTCGCCGCCGGCATGCCCATCAGCTGGCAGACCTTTCCGCCGCCGCCGGATTCGCCGAAAATCGTGACGTTTCCGGGATCTCCGCCGAAATACTGGATATTCTCATGCACCCACTCAAGCACCGCAACCATGTCGAGATTGCCGAGATTATGGCTGTTTTTGTATTTCTCCACGCCGAGATGCGAGAGGTCCATATAGCCGAAGATGCCGAGCCGGTGGCTGAAGGAAACCATCACGACGCCGTTTTTCTTTGCCATGTTGAAGCCGTCCTGATGCGGGCATTCCGCAGTACCCGCCAAAGCGCCGCCGCCGTGGCACCAGACCATGACCGGAAGATTCATGCCTTCCGTAAGATCCGGCGTCCAGATATTCAGCGCGAGGCAGTCCTCGGACATCGGGCCTTTGCCCATTTCCATATTGCCGGTGACGATCTTCTGGTTGCTGATGTTCCATTTGGAGTTCGCCACCTCCGGCACCTCGATTCTGGGGGTATCGGTCTGCGGGCATTTCAATGCGTATTCTTTCGCATCCACAATGACCGGGGATACATCCGGTTTCTCGGGCGGCATGAAGCGAAGCGGACCGACCGGCGCCTTTGCGTAACGGATGCCTAAGAAACGGTACACGCCGTCAAAGTATACGCCGCGCACCTTTCCGTAATTGGTATAAGCAAGTACATCTGTCATAATTATATCCTTTCCAAATGAGCCGCCCCGGTACAGGCGTGCATGAACTTCCAGCTGTCAAACTCGCCTGCGAGATGGGTGTCCCTCCTCGGTGACGGTTCCAGGTCACCTCAGAAGGACACCCATTACCCTCGGCTCGAGTTATCAGGCGAGATGAAGGTTACTTTATGCACGCCTGTACCGGGGCGGCTTTTTTTATGCTTTTACGAACCTGAACACGTTCCAGGAGACCGGCTTCAGTTCTGCTTTGACGCTCATGTCGGTGCAGACGGTATCCGGTGCGGGAGTCGGGGCAAGCGCGGCTTTCTCTTCGTCGCTTGCGCTGTCGTCGATGAACATTTCACTGTGCGACTCGAACTTGAAGCCCGCAAGGCCGGTCACATCGAGCGTGAAGTCTGCCGTATCTTCCCAGTCGCGGTTGATGACAAAGACCGTCAGTTCGCCGGTTTCGGCATCGTAAGCCGCAGCGGTATCGATGTAGTCCACCTGGTCCTGCTCGTGGTACTTGTGCGTGTCATCCAGAGCGAAGCTTTCAAGATCGTACTTCTCGCATTCGACTGAGGTCCGAAGCGATACGCCGTGTCCGTACTTCATAAGGTCCGCATACGGATAGTATGCCGGAATCGTGAAGCAGTGATCGTGATCGCAGGCTGCTGCAACGCCGAGGCCGGAGGTCATGCAGCCGATCTTGATGCGGTC
>CADCPV010000366.1 GCA_902803345.1 uncultured Eubacteriales bacterium
CATCTTTTCACCGGTACCGTTCGGGACAATATCCGCTACGGCAATCTGAACGCAACAGAAGAAGACATCATAAACGCAGCCAAACTGGCGAACGCTCACTATTTTATTTCACATCTTCCTCAGGGATATGATACGGTTCTGACCGCGGATGGTTCGAATCTTTCGCAGGGGCAGAGGCAGCTGCTTGCTATCGCACGCGCTGCCGTAGCTGATCCGCCCGTGCTGATTCTTGATGAGGCAACAAGCTCAATTGATACCCGCACTGAGGCCTTGATTGAGAAAGGAATGGACCGTTTGATGCACGGAAGGACAGTATTTGTGATCGCTCACCGGCTTTCAACCGTCCGCAACTCCAATGCCATTCTGGTACTCGAACATGGAAAAATCATCGAACGCGGCGACCATGAGGAACTTCTGGAACAGAAGGGAAAATACTACCAGCTTTATATGGGCATGTTTGAACTGAGCTGATCCCGAATCAGGTCCCAAGTCAATTCTTTGAGAAACACCATTTCAGGAATAAAGCAATACAATACCCTCGGATTCACATGAAGAAACGGCGGATATCCGCCGTTTCTTCACTGTCTATCATTTGAACCCAGTCCTGTTTATTTTGCTTTTTTATCCGATTCCTGTTCCTCGTCAAATTCGAAAGCGGATACAGGAAGAACGTGGCCCTCCTGCCGCGGGTCTTTATTCTGAACCGGGGCAACAGAAGCTCCCCACTTGCGGAGCATAACAACGAGAACTCCAATTGTCCCTAGGTTTACAAACGTCGTCAGATAATTGATTATATCCAGCGCTCTGGGCGTAAGAAAACTGAACGCACCGAGGCTCATTCCGTCTTTCAGCACCCACTCATATCCGCTTTCACTCTCGACAACAGCATAGAAGTATCGTTTAATCAGGGCGGATCCGGAATTGAGAATCAGAAAAATACCAAGAACAATATAGCAGATCCTGAGAAGCTTCTTCAGCTTCTTCTCCATATCCTTTTTTGCATGATGCCGAAATAATCTTCCCTTTCCAACAATCCCCGCAATCAGGACATATACTCCTATCAGCCCCATGGCAAAATCAAACAGATTCACTATTCTCCCCTCCCTTATGCCTGTACTTTCTTCAGTTTAGGGCCATTCACCGTATCTTCTACTGTAAATCCCATACCCTTAAGCTGGTCACGGATTGCATCTGCGCGTGCAAAGTTTTTTGATTTCCTCGCAGTCTGACGCTCTTCCAAAAGATCCAGCGCTTCCTGCGGAAACTCCTGTTCCTTTTTATGCTGGAGCAGGCCAAGAACACCGGTCAGTTCCCGAAATACGGTTCTGGCTTCTTGCACCGCATGCTCTCCTCTCGGTTCGGTTACAAACGTGTTGAGGGCATGTGACAGGTCAAACAGGACACCAAGGGCATCTGCAGTATTCAGGTCATCGTCCATTGCAGCATTAAAACGATCACGGTATTCGGAAAGGGAAGCAATGAACGCTTCGTCCTCCGCAGTTGGTTCTTTCTGAACAGCTGCTTCATCCAGCCTTTCCGCAGTAGTTCTCAGGCGGGAAAGTGCGCTCTCCGCCTGCTGAATCAGTTCTCTAGAAAAATTGACCGGATTCCGATAGTGAACCCCCAGCATGAACATGCGGACGGCTTCAAGATCAAACTCCTGCGCAATATCCCGGACTGTAAAGAAATTACCGAGAGATTTGCTCATCTTCTGGTTGTCAACATTGATATACCCATTATGCATCCAGTAATGGGCAAAAGGTTTCCCGGTTGCAGCTTCCGATTGTGCAATCTCATTTTCATGATGCGGAAAAATCAGGTCCTGCCCGCCGCCATGGATGTCAAAGGTTTCTCCAAGTATGCTCATGCTCATCGCCGAGCATTCAATATGCCATCCCGGACGTCCCTTTCCCCATGGGGATTCCCAGCTTGGCTCTCCCGGTTTTTCTGCCTTCCAAAGCGCAAAATCCAGGGGATCTCGTTTCTCATCGCCCGGTTCAACGCGCGCACCATTTTCCAAATCGTCAATATTCTGCCCGGAAAGCTTTCCATATCCCGGAAAACTGCGCACGGAAAAATAAACATCTCCGGATGGAACTGCATAGGCATGTCCCTGCTCGACCAGCCGCGAAACCAGTCTGATAATGTCCTCAATATGCTCTGTCGCTCTTGGATTGACAGTGGCTCTTTCGATCCCGAGCGCATCCGCATCATGGTAGTATTCCCGGATAAAACGCTCTCCAAGTTCTTTTACAGTCGTTCCCTCTTCATTTGCG
>CADCPV010000367.1 GCA_902803345.1 uncultured Eubacteriales bacterium
CCGGGTGTTCAGACCGCCGGCGCTTTTGTACTGTTCCTTTACGGCTTCGGCGTCACTCCCGCTCCCGATCTGCATCTACCTTACCCCCTGCTTCGTCAGCCATACAAGGAGGACTGAGATATCCGCCGGAGAAACTCCGCCGATTCGCTGTGCCTGGCCAACGGATTCCGGCTGCATGCGCTGCAGCTTTTCGCGGGCTTCTATCCGAAGGCCCGGAACCCGGCTGTAGTCAAAATCGACCGGCAGTTTCCGGCGCTCGAGCTTTTTGAACTGTTCGACCGCCTGCTTCTGGCGCTCGATATAACCCGCATACTTGACCTGAATATTCACCTGCTCACGAAGACGCTCCGAAAGCCCCTCGGGCCGCGAAGGATCGATCACAGAAAGGCTTTCGTAATCCAGCTCCGGCCGGCGCACAAGTTCCGCGAGCGTCGCACCGGATTTCAGTTCTGTCGTGCCGTGCTCCCGAAGGAATACCTGTACTTCCTCCGTCTCCCCGACAAAAGTATTTTCCAGCCGTTCGATTTCCTGCTGCAGCGCTTCCCGGTAGGCACAGAACTTTTCGTAGCGCGTATCGCTGATGAGCCCGATTTCATGCCCGATTTCCGTAAGCCGGAGATCCGCATTGTCCTGCCGGAGAAGCAGCCGGTACTCCGCGCGGGAGGTCATCATGCGGTAGGGTTCGTGGTTTTCCTTGGTCACAAGATCGTCGATCAGGACCCCGATATAGGCCTGGGAACGGTCGAGAACCAGCTCTTCTTTGCCGCCAATATGCCGCGAAGCATTGATTCCGGCCAGAAGCCCCTGGGCCGCGGCTTCTTCATAACCGGAACTGCCGTTGAACTGGCCGGCCGCGTACAGCCCGCTGATTTTCTTGAATTCCAGCGTGGATCGAAGCTGGTTCGCGTCAATGCAGTCATATTCGATCGCGTAGGCGTTCCGGACGATTTTCGCGTTTTCGAGGCCCGGAACGGTCCTATACATCCGAATCTGCACATCCTCCGGCATCGAGGAAGACATTCCGTCCACATACATTTCGTGCGTATACAGACCTTCCGGCTCGATGAAGACCTGATGGCGGTCCTTGTCCGCAAAACGCATCACCTTATCCTCGATCGAAGGGCAGTAGCGCGGGCCGGTGCCCTGAATATCCCCGGAAAAGAGCGGAGAACGGTCAATATTCTCCCGGATAATCCGATGGGTTTCCTCGTTGGTATAGGTCAGCCAGCAGGAAACCTGCTCTTTTTGAATGCTCTCAGGATCGGTCTCAAAGGAAAACGGAACGATCTTCCGGTCGCCCTTCTGCTCGCTCATTTTCGAATAATCAATTGTCGAACCGTCCATCCGGGCAGGGGTTCCGGTCTTGTAGCGGCGAAGCTCGATTCCGCAGTCAAGAAGCGACTGAGAGAGGAGATTCGCGGCCTTGAGCCCGTTCGGGCCGGTGTATTCGCTGACGTCTCCGGTAATACAGCGGGCTTTCAGGTATACCCCGGTCGTCAGAACCACTGCCTTCGCGCGGTAAATCATCCCGGTCGAGGTCTTCACGCCCTGAACCACGCCACAATCAACAAGAAGTTCCGACACTTCCGCCTGGCGGATCGTCAGATTTTCCTGCGCTTCGAGGGTTTTGCGCATCTCCCGTGAATACCACTGCTTGTCCGCCTGTGCCCGCAAAGAATGCACTGCAGGACCTTTACTCAGGTTCAGCATCTTGGACTGGATAAAGGTTTTGTCGATATTTTTGCCCATTTCACCGCCCAAAGCATCGACCTCGCGCACGAGATGTCCTTTGGAGCTTCCGCCGATATTGGGATTGCAGGGCATCAGTGCGATCGAGTCGACACTGACCGTGAACATGATGACGCGCTGTCCGAGGCGCGCTCCCGCAAGGGCTGCTTCACAGCCCGCATGGCCCGCCCCGACCACAACGATATCATAGCATTCTTCAAGCTGCATATAAAATCTCCTCTGAGTGATAAACGACGCTCAGCTCGGCGCCTTCGGCCCCTCGCTGTCCGTCGCTTCCCTCTGCTCGCGATAAACGACGCTCAGCTCGGCGCC
>CADCPV010000368.1 GCA_902803345.1 uncultured Eubacteriales bacterium
TCGAAGATTCAAAATATCCGCCTTTCAGGTGATCATACTCAGCTTTCTTGCGCTGATTCTCGTTGGAACAGGACTTCTGATGCTGCCCTTTGCCGCGAAAAGCCGGAGCAGCGTAGGTTTTGCCGATGCGCTGTTTACCGCGACGTCCGCCACCTGCGTGACCGGGCTTATTGTCCGTGACACCGCGACAACCTGGTCAGTTTTCGGAAAAGCGGTTCTGATCATCCTGATTCAGATCGGAGGCCTCGGGGTCATTACGGTTTCCCTGCTGTTCTCGATGCTTCTCAAAAAGAAGATCGGTCTAGGCCAGCGGAGTCTGATGCAGGAGTCGATCTCTGCATCTCAGGTCGGAGGCATTGTCCGGATGACCTCCTTTATTATCAAAACGGTCATCGTTGTGGAAACCCTTGGCGCGGTGCTTCTGGCACCCGCATTCATCAAAGAGTTCGGGGTTCTGAAAGGAATTATCTACGCATTCTTTCATTCAATCTCAGCCTTCTGCAATGCCGGTTTCGACCTGATGGGATCGAAGGAAGCTTTTTCCTCAATGACTTATTTCCGCGGAAATATTCTCGTAAATGTTGTTCTGATTCTTCTGATCCTGATCGGCGGCCTGGGATTTCGAACCTGGGATGATATCCGCACGAATCGGCATCATCTGAAGCGCTACAGCATGCAGAGCAAGGTGATCCTCAGTTTTTCCGCGGTCCTTCTGCTCATTCCTTTTGTTTATTTCTTCTTCGCGGAATATGCGGATCTTCCGGTGAAAGAACGGATTCTTTCTGCCGCTTTTCAGACCGCCGCTCCTCGTACTGCGGGTTTCAATACGACGGATCTTTCGCAGATGTCCGGAGCCGGTACAGCAATGATGATTATGCTCATGCTGATCGGCGGCGCATCGGGATCCACTGCGGGCGGTATGAAGATCAACACCTTTGCTGTGCTCCTCATCACTGCCTGGTCCGTCTTCCGCCAGCGTAAGGACCCGTCCGCTTTCGACCGCAGAATCGATCATGAATCCGCTGCGAAAGCTTCGACGATTTTTATCCTCTACATACTTCTGTTTGTAACAGCTGCAATGGTGATCAGCCGTATAGAAAGCCTGCCGCTCAGGGACTGTCTGTTCGAGACTGCGTCCGCGGTCGCGACAGTCGGCCTAACGCTTGGCATCACACCGGGACTCGGAATGGTTTCCAGAGGGATACTGGTTGTACTCATGTTTCTCGGCCGTGTCGGCGGACTTACGCTGATCTTTGCGGCTTTATCAGATAATAAGGGACGTTACGGCAGACTGCCGGAAGAAAATATCAGCATCGGTTGAAGAGGTGGCAATTATGAAATCTATTCTGATCATCGGACTCGGTCTCTTCGGTGAGAAAATGGCCCGGAAATTTGCGGAGCTCGAGCAGGAAGTCATGGCGGTTGATGAAGACGAGACAAAAGTGAATGATATCCTGCCTTATGTCACGAATGCCATGATCGGAGACGCGACAAATGAAGGCTTTATGCGGACTCTTGGCGTCAGCGACTATGATCTGTGCGTCGTCACGATCGGAGACGATTTTCAGGCTTCGCTCGAAACGGTTTATCTGCTGAAAGAGCTTGGCGCAAAGCGCGTCGTCGCACGCGCGTCTTCCGACGTTCATAAGAAATTCCTGCTGAATAACGGCGCCGACGAGGTGGTGTATCCGGAGAAGCAGGCGGCGGAATGGTCGGCTATCTCCCTCGCAAATGATTCTATTTTCGACTATATCGAACTCGATGAGAACTGTGCGATCTACGACATCGAAATCCCGAGGAAATGGGCAGGCCATACGATAGCGGACCTGGACATCCGCAGACAGTACCATCTGAATATCATCGGGATGCGTGTAAACGGACGGATTGTGACCGACGTGAATCCCTATCAGGTAATGGGTGCGGGACAACGGCTACTGGTCGCCGGAACAGAGGAGAGCATTCACAAGGCTTTCCGGATTCGGTAAAGAGGGTTTTACAGCTTTTTTCGTGAAGTGCAGATGCGGGTCAGGACCGAAGAACGCTCCGGATATAACGGCTGAGCATTCTGGCTATTGCCTCAGGAGTTTTGTCGGGTTCTTTTTCCAGCCACTGTCGGATAACGACAGCCGTTCCTCCCGCAATAAAGTACAGCTGGTCGATATCCCGGATCATTTCCGGCTGCCAGAGATTCATATACAGATTCTGTATCAATTCCGCCGGGACCTGGAAACCGGGTATAACCTGCTTCACGATCTGATAATTCTTACGGTACTCCCGGCAGCAGAAGAGCATGGTTTCATACAAACCTCCCGGTGCGGTATGGTGCATTTTATCCATCAGTTCTTCCATATGGCGTTCGAAGGATTCTTTGCCGACATCCTTCGGAACTTTATAGTATTTATAAAAGGTGGTGCGGTTCACGCCCGCCTTTTTGCATAATTCAGAAACGGAGATTTCTTCGACACTCCTTTCCTGTGTCAGCGCTGACAGCGCCTCGATAAGCTTCGCCTTCGTCTTGACTATTCTCGTATCCATAAATACACTTTTCCTTTTACGTGAATAAATTCGCAGCAATACAAAAATAAAGCAACAAGATGGTAGACAAGTGTTGATTATAAATAATATACACTTGTCTATTTTCTTTTTGTATTGTAAGCTTGCATCAACAAAAAGTCAAGTCCGAAAGGAGAGCAGCCATGCGGAAAATTTACAGTGAAGAATTTGGAAATGTAATCATACGGGAACTGCCGCTGCCGGAAGGCGCTGATCCGCAATTTACCACCTATACGCCGTCAGGACGTGTTGCCTGTGCCTGGCGCAAAAAGGATGACCCGAAGGATTATCTGCGTATTATGACGCTGAATGACGACGGAACGGATGTGAATCCGGTCTGGGAAGGGGATTTCAAGCTGATCTACCAGTCAAACGGTTTTCGCTACATGCCCTTCACGGACAACAAAAGGGCCTATATCGGTGATTACATTCTGGAATGCAGCCCGAACTGTGACCATACAGAGTATGCAGAGATGATTCCGATTCACTATCCGGAAACACTGACAAA
>CADCPV010000369.1 GCA_902803345.1 uncultured Eubacteriales bacterium
CGGAAAGGGAGCAGTCAGCAACGGTTTGTCAGATGAAATCGCAAAGGAACTGAAGAAATATGGTTTTAAATACCTCGGCTCCATTACAGTTTACTCTCACCTTCAAGCCTGCGGAATCATCAATGATCACGGAAAGGGCTGCCCATGTTATATGAGAATCATTGAACAGTATCCGACTGTCCGGAAGCGGAGATACCTGGAGAAACCGTGAGGAAAGGAAATGGATCTTTTTTATACTGCCGATCGGACTGAATGGCGGAAATATCTCGAGACTCATTTTGAAACGTCAGATGAAATCTGGTTTGTTTTTCCTACAAAAACTTCCGGAGAACCCTGCCTTTCGTATAATGACACAGTCGAAGAGGCTCTTTGCTTCGGATGGATCGACGGTAGAGCTGGATCGCTGGATGAGACGCATCACATAAGGCGGTTTACCCCAAGACGGAAAGGAAGCACCTATTCCCGGCCAAATATTGAACGGCTGATCTGGCTTAATAGGCATGGGCTGATCCATCCGAAAGTCAGGGAGAGTGTTCTGCCTGTCATCAATGCTCCTTATGTGTTTCCTTCCGATATCATGGATGCGTTGAAACAGGATGAGGAAGTGTGGCAAAACTTTCAGGGCTTTTCCGACCCGTATAAACGCATTCGAGTCGCCTATATCGACGCAGCAAGAAAGCGCTCAGAGGAGTTCCGGAAGCGGCTGAATAGTTTTGTTGAAAAGACGAGACAAGGAAAGCTGATATCAGGGTATGGCGGAATTGAGAAGTATTATCAGCAGACTGAATTGTGATTCCGAAAACCCGGAATCAGCTTATCGGGGAGTATGAAGTATGCGTTTATCAGATTATAAATCATTGGAAATGATGGGCAATTATGAAACACTGGAACGGCCGGTCTACGTCGCCTCGATGGAGGAGATCGTCAATAAGGCCGGAAAACCCCAGCTGAACCTGACCGTAAAGGACGGAACAGGAACCCAGAAGGTTTCTGTATTCGACATGAGTCTTCAGATCATGAAGGATGATTATCCGTTTGCCGTTCCCGGAACGGTTGTGATCATGAAGATCACAAAGAAAGATCCGTTCTTTAATGCCCAAAACCATTTCAAAAAGACAAAAGATGAGTTTGACCTGACGGAGATTGCGGAAAAAGCAACCGATAAGGATCCGATTGAATTCTACAACTATATCCTGAAAACAGTCCGAGCAGCTGCGAGAGAAGCCGGAGAATATCAGCCGATTGCGGATATCGTGCAGTCGGTCTACGAGAAGAGGAAAGATGAAGTCCTTCGCGGATCGTCCGCAATCCGGATGCATCACACCGGCCTTTACGGAAATATCGTTCATACAGCAGAAGTCATCAATGTCTGCACAGCGCTTCTGAAATCCACCCTTGGCCAGGACATTGACGCGGAACTCCTGCTGACTGCTGCAGCACTGCATGATATCGGGAAACTGGACATTTATAAGACAGATGATATCGGTGAAGCAACAATGACGCTCCAGGGCTACGCGCTCGGCAGCCACCATTATGACAGCCTGATGGCAGTGGAAGAAGCGGTGAGGGAAGGAAACTATGATCCGGAGCGCGTGCTGCTTCTGAAAAACATCATTGCGTCCCATCACGGCAGCAGAGAGTTTGGAGACCTTGCCACGCCGCTGACGCTGGAAGGATTGTGGCTGAATTTTGCCGATGATCTGGACGCGAAACACTTCGAAGCGAGACAGGCCATCATGGAACTGGAGCCGGGAACGGTATCACCGAAGAAGGTGTTCCCATTTGATTTTGTGCTGTATCGGAGATCGGATCAGTAAGATTTTTACGTATCTTCATATGTGTCGGAGGATGATATGAGAGATATTACAAAGGCGGACTGGAAGCTTTTTCAGGCAAGAATCGGCGACTGGCAGGAAGCCTATATGGAGTGCCTGAACCAGAAGTATATCAAACTTCTGCAGGGAGAAGGATATGCTTCGGAAAAATTCTGGGAACTGGAGAAGAGAATCCGGAAAGACAAGAATACTCCCGGTGTCCGGCTTCGACTGGAAAAACAGAATGTAGGCTGGGACCTGCTGACGCTGCTCCGGGACAAAGTGATTAAGCCGGATGATCTCGAAGGATTCAGCGAAGGGCTGAAAGAAGATGTGCTGACTCTCTATCAGGAGCGGAAAAGATAACTGGGATTGAGAACAGAGGACTGAATTATGCCGGAAAACACAAAGGACAATAAGCCGGAACTCGGGAACCGCACCAGGATGATTTATATCTACCGGTATCTGACAGAACATACGGATCCGGATCATCCGTCGACGACGACGGAACTGATTGACCGTATCAGGACAGAGTACGGTGTGGATGTAAACCGCACGACAATCTCGGATGATATCACCGCGCTTAATGAAGCGGGATACAGGATAGAAACAATCCGTTCCCGGCCGAATAAGTACTATTATGATGACCGGCTGTTTGAAACCGCTGAGCTGAAGATGCTGATTGACGCGATTTCCTCTTCGAAATTCATTACGGAGAAGAACAGCAAAATGCTGATCGGGAAGCTGCTGTCGTTAACATCAGAGTATGAACGTGACCAGTTTACGCGGCATATCACGGTAGAAGGGCGCGTCAAGTCGGATAACGAGAAAGGATACTATATCGTTGACACCGTAAATGAGGCGATCGAGAAGAAACAGGTAATCTCTTTTCAGTATTCCGATTATACGGTGGAGAAGCGGAAGGTTGCGCGTCATGACGGGGAAGTGTATTACGTGTACCCGTATACGATGGTCTGGGACGGCGATTATTATTACCTGATCGGATGGTGTTCGAACCGGAATGATATGCGGCACTTCCGCCTGGACCGCATCAGCCAGACACCGAAACTCGTACCGGACAGGAACTGGGTTGATCCTCCGGAACAATTCAGGCTGTCGGAATATCTGAAGAGTGTGTTCCGGATGTATGGTTCCGGCGAAACGGTTGAAGTTGACCTTCTCTGTGATGTTTCTACGATGAAGGCTGTCATTGATCAGTTCGGGAAGGATGTCAAAACACAGCCTGTTGATGAATTCAGTTTTAAAGCGCATGTGAGCGTCTGTCCGACTCCGACATTCTTCCAGTGGGTGTTTGGCTGGCATGGGAAAATTACAATTTCCGGACCGGCAGAGGTACGAAAAGAATACCGGGAGATGTTAAAAAACGCGTTGGACGACATGCTATAACGCAATATATTACCATAAAACGCACATAATCCAGCTAAACAAGCCTGATTCGTAGGAAAATTTCGACGAATCAGGCTTTTTCAAAAAAAGTATTTGCGGATACGCCGGTTTTGGTATATAATGCATCTATCAGAAACAACTGTTGCCGATAGAATAAAAGGAGGCTGAAATGAGGTCGAAAAATCCGGAATTGATGAAAGGGATCAAAGAGTATATAGACCAGTACTACAGAGACCATTCCTATTTTCCCTCCATGGGGGATATCGCAAAGGAATTCGGGATTGCCAGGACAACTTCCTATCGGTACCTTGTAGCCATGGACGAACTCGGGATGCTTGATTATGATGGTGCCTCTCGAACCATCCTGACAAAGACAACCCGAAGGCTTTCCGATCTGACGATTGCCGCACCGATTGTCGGCGCAATCCCCTGCGGTACTCCGGAAGAAGAGGAAGAAAATGTGGAAGGATATATTCGTCTTCCTGTGTCCCTTTTCGGGAAGGGCGAATTCTATATCCTGAAAGCATCCGGCGATTCCATGGTTGATGCCAAAATTGAAGATGAGGATCTGGTTGTGATCCGGAAACAATCAAGGGCAGAGGTCGGTGATATTATTGCGGCCCTTGATGAAAACGGAAGCAGCACACTGAAACGGTATGGAGGAATTGATCAGGATTCCCACTCTGCGATTCTTCTGTATCAGAATCAGGAGAAGTACCCTGACAAGCGGATTCTTGTAAAAGAGCTTGTGGTTCAGGGCGTTGCAAAGCAGGTGCTCAAAGCGCTCTGAGAATGGTTTGATTCTCGGAAGTAAACGGAAAGGAGGGGTTGAATCGTGAGGCGATACGATTTGAGATGTTCGATATGCGGTACCTGGAACTGTGGCCTGGATCTTGAAGAAACAAACGGCCACTTTGAATGTGAGAAATGCGGCACGGTATCGGATCTGTCCTTTTTGATAAAACTGGAGTCTCAGTATCTCGATCACATGAGTCCGCATGAAAGTCCGGATATCAATGTGGCATAAGAGTTCTGAGTAACATAAGAGACGAGGAGGAGACCCCAGTGAACAAAATCATGAAATCGTTCCGAAATATACACTGTAACCGGGAGAAACCGCCCAGATGGTTTGATTATACAATCATCGACGGACAGCGTATCCTTGAGCACAAGGATGGGAATTCAATGGATTCCATGACGCTTGTACAATTTGTTGACACGTTCAATTCCATGTGCGGAGAAAAGGTTATTATACTGAATAAATGATGGCTACCGAGCCCTGATCCGAGGACTGAGTAATCAGTCAGCGAGATACTAACTGCCGGAGTGATCTTGTACTTCCCATAACAGGTGAAGTATAAAGAATCGCTCCGGCTTTTTTGCTTCATAGGAAGCTTAGATTGGAGGATTGCGGCTGCAGCAGACAAGACGCAGCAGGAAGGAAAACACAGTGGAAAAGATACCTGTCATTGTTGAGACAGAGAAAAAGGATAACGGAAGCAGACTGCCCGTATCGATTGTGCTGCCGTGCGGACACTTTTTCCGAATTGACCGGGTACTGCATTACGCAGTATCGCCCGATGAATATGAAGGACTCCGCTTTACTGTTATGATCGGCGGAGAGGAAAAATACATTTACAGGTCCGGCGACAGCTGGTACATCTTCGCCGACCGGAAGGGAGGGAACCGATGAGCAGGTGCATTTCAAACAATGAGATCGAGACTCTCGGGCAGGCCCTGATGAATAAGTATATAGAGACAATGAACCTGAAGCATGTTTTCTGTATGGATATAGAAGGCTTTGTCACGGATTTTCTCGGCCTTCCGATTGAATATGAATCCTTTGCAGAAGAAGAGACAGGCGAGGAGAAGGATACAAAGAAACTCGGGTTCCTGTCCGATGGCGTGACAGAGCTGAAGGTGGTCCTGAACGGTATTGTAAAGGGAGTGATTTTCCCAAGGGATACCATTGTGATCGACAAGATGCTTCTGAGTCCGGAAGAGAGCGGAAGGAAACGATTCACGATTGCACACGAAGCCGGTCACTATATCATGGTAAAACACTGCTCCCTGAGTGCGCAGGCGAGCTTCCACAGGGAGTTTGACAGCACAACTGTTTATTCGCCCCGGATGATGAAGCAGCTCTATGACATGAATGAGAGATATGCCAGCAGGGCAGCCGCATGCCTGCTCCTCCCGGGAGACCTGATGTCCAGGATGATCCGGTCATTCAACAAAGGCAAACCGATCCGTATCTTTCCGGAAAATATCATGGCGGAAAAGGAAAAACTCCTGATCAAAAAGATGGCCGATGCCGCAGGAACCACCTATGCAACCCTGTTTTACCGCCTGAAAGAACTGCACCTGCTGAAAGAGCATCCGATGGATGAATATGTCAGGGAATGTTTCCTGAAGGAAGGAGGCGCATATGCCGAAGCTATACCTTTCATCTGAAGAGAAGGAGAGAAGGCTGGCGTTATCGAAGGAACAGGCTGAGAAGGGTGAGTTCCGTAAGATCTACTGCCCGGAATGCCATCATTACCTGGTCGGCGTATATTCCAGAAGCCAGGAAGTCGTTGCGGCGAAATGCAGCAGGTGCGGCTTCAGCGAACCGATTATTATCGGTATGTTCCGGACTGTAAGGAAACAGCGTGAAGAAACGTTTGAGGAGTTTATGGCACGCTTCCCGGAAAAGGAGGGAGATCCTGATGAGAACGATACTTCATTCAGATATGAACAGCTGTTACGCAAGTATTGAACTCCTGCACCGGCCATACCTTCGGGGAAAACCGATGGCGGTCGGCGGGGATCCGGAGGCGCGTCACGGGATCGTTCTTGCGAAAGACGAACTGGCGAAGAAAGCCGGAGTCAAAACCGGAATGGCGCTGTGGCAGGCGAGGCAGGTCTGCCCGGACATCACCTTTGTCCCGCCGAGAATGGACCTTTATATCCGTTTCTCGAAACTTGCGAGGGAGATCTACAGCGAATACAGCGACCGGATTGAGCCCTTCGGGATTGATGAGTCGTGGATCGACGTGACGGAAAGCACCTCCTATAAGGGAGACGGCGTACAGATTGCGGAAGAAATTCGCCAGCGCATGAAAACGGAACTCGGCGTGACAGTCAGCATCGGCGTCAGCTGGAATAAGATCTTTGCAAAGTTCGGATCCGATTATAAGAAACCGGATGCGGTAACGGTAATCACGCCCGAAAACTACCGGAGGATTGTCTGGCAGAGTCCTGTGGAGGATCTGCTGTATGTCGGCAGGGCAACGAAGAGGAAGCTTAACAATCTCGGCATCCTGACAGTCGGAGACCTTGCCCGGATGGATCCGGAAATCCTTCACAGCCACTTTGGGAAGATGGGATATATCCTTTCCGTATTCGCAAGGGGAGAGGACCAGACACCGGTATCGGTACAGGATTATGAATCTCCGGTCAAGAGCATCGGGAACAGTACGACAACCCCAAGGGATCTGACGACGGAGGAGGACGTGAAGATCGTGACCTATGTCCTTTCGGAGAGTGTGGCTTCCAGACTCCGGGATGACAACTTCAAGTGCCGTGTAGTCGAGATTTCTGTCAGGGACAACGGATTGTATTCCTTTACCCGTCAGCATAAAATCCGGACCCCGACCGATATCAGCGAGGAAATAGCGGCGGCCGCAATGCAGCTGTTTCGTGAGAACTATCATTGGCAGAAGCCCATCCGGTCTGTTGGAGTACGAGCATGTGACCTGGTGAACGCCGCTTATCCTTTCCAGCTGAATCTGTTTACAGATGAAGAGAGAAGAACCAAGCAGAAAAAGGTCGATGAAATGGCCGATTATCTCCGGAAGCGATTTGGCTTCTACAGTCTGCAGCGCGGACTGATGTATATGGACGGACAGTTGTCACATGTAAACGCGAAAGAAGACCACACAGTTCATCCGCACGGTTACTTTGAGAAAGGCAACCAGGTTGGAGAAGAACTGCTAAGGAAGTCGGGGTAATGAATCATGGAAGAAAACAGCAATAAGATTTACGTCGATGTTAATGCCCGGTTTACTTCAGACGGACGGCTGATTCCGAAAGAGATTATCTGGAGCAACGGAGAAAAGTATGAAATCGACAAAGTGATCGCCGAACAGCGCAGGGCGAGTCTGAAGGCCGGCGGCTGCGGAATCCGATATACCTGCCGGATCATGGGCGGAGAGCACTACCTGTTTTATGAAGAAAACTACAGATGGTTTGTGGAAGCAAAACAGAGATAAAAGGGGAGGTGAATATCATGGCAAGAGCTGTAACGGATATGTGGCCGACATATACAAGGATCCGAGGCCAGATTGACAACTATACACAGGAGCACGGATATCCTCCGACTGTCCGGGAGCTGTGTTCGCTGGTTGGAGTCGCATCGACCTCGACTGTCCACAGATATCTTACAAAAATGGCTTCGTTCGGAATTATCAGTTATGAGCCGACAAAGCCCAGAACGCTGACAGTCTGCTGATCTACAGCAGAAAATACAATTGAATACTGACTTTAATTCGCGTCATTGAAGCAGGATCCTCGTAAGAGGACTGGTAAAGACTCTCATAGCACCGTAAGAAGTTGCTGAATCTGGAAAGGTCAATTTCCCTTTCCCGGTACAGCTATTTCTGCGGTGCTTTTTTTATTTCAAAATCATATGGCCAAAGCGGCAGAAAGGAAAGAAAAATGAAAAAAACACAGAAAAGGAAAAGAGAAAAGGTGTTCGTCGGGTTCAGAGATCTCGGGCTCAAAGGCGGAGAAGAAATTGAAATCGTGAGCGGTATAGCGTTTGACAATACTCCGACCAGATGCACTGTTGTGAAGGAATATCCTAAGTTTTTATTTTTGGAGATGGAATATGGCAGACGGCCTTATGAGAGGCGTGTTAAACAGTGCATTAACAAGTCTGCCATGTTTCTCGGTGAAGTTCTGATTCGCAGGGCAGGAACTCAGGAAGATCTGACTGGAAGAGCGGTCTGCAATGTCGGCTATATCTATTACCTGGAGGTGCAGAATGAGAAGAAAGAGACCATATGAGGATAAGCCGTTCAGAAACCATGAAGGCTATTATGACCCAACAGCATATCTTGCAGTCCGGAACTGCAGCAGAGATAGATATGTGAAACGGACAACGGTGATCATTCTTGAAGAGGACCTGAAAAAGAAAAGGAAACGCAGGAAACGGAAAACCAAAAAGCCAGTAAAGAGATAATACAGCTGTCCGGCATGACATAAAACTGCCAAATATAAAAATATCAAAAAGCCACATGAGCGTACGGCATGCGGTGAGGATGATCATAAAGAAACAGATTGAAATGATATATATCTGACTCTTTATGAATTCTCGCCTGTTTGCCATACCCTTATGGCCAGCCTGTTCGTCCTCACCGTCTGCAGTGGCGAAGGAGGAAAGAATGGGTTGGAACAATTTTATCGAAACAAATAGTTTTTATAGAAATGAAGAGGAATTTATCAGGTTGTGTAGGGAACAAGGTATGAGCGAGGAGTCTATTCAAAAAATGTGTAAGTTTGACCAGGAGATGTTCAACAGCGACAGAAGGTTTTACGAACATACACAGCCATTATATTTGGATGAACAGAAAATCCAGGACGAGGAAGGAAAATCCCCATACTATGCTTACTATTTTGATTCGTTCAGTACTGAACAAACCCCGAATGAAGAAAGAGAGTATTGGTGGTTGGACGAGATAGAGAATGACAGTCTTTACAAAGCAATAATGAAATTGACACCGAAGAGAAGAGAGCTTGTTCAACTCTTGGTCTTTGATGGGTATAGCCAGGTTGATGCGGCTGAGAAACTAGGGATTTCACAAGGTACAGTCTGGAATCAGTGGGAGAAAATCGTAAATCTTCTTAAAGAAACTGTGAATGTATAAAAGGAAACGGACGAATTCAGGTAAGTTTTCTGAATTCGTCCGTTTCCATCAAGTTGACTTGGTTGACCAGGTGGTTGACTCCATAATACAAAGTCAAATCTTGCTCCAAGCAGATGTTTGATTTTCCCTTATTTTATGCGGGTTTCAGCACTGTCAAATGGGCATAAAAAAATGGAGACGAAGGGATTCGAAC
>CADCPV010000370.1 GCA_902803345.1 uncultured Eubacteriales bacterium
GCCTGCAGCCTGAGCGTCGCCCAGCTGTTCATTGAAATCACTCTCTTCACCCTTAAAGGTGCCCTCGTAGACAATCTCGAGACCTTCCGTCGCGGCCTGAGCCTTGAAGGTATCGAAGACGCCCTTGGAAAATGGATCATCGTTCTCATAGATTACAGCGATCCTGGAGCCGAGATCAGGATGTGCGGCGATGTAGGCCGCACTTTCGGAACCCTGGTTTGGATCTAAGAAGCACATCTGGAAGATGTTGCCGTAAGCGTCCGTCTGCGCATCGCCGTCCGCATAGATGACAGCGGGGCTGGAGGCCGAAGGAGTGATCGCAAAGATCTTGTCCTCCTGGTACAGGGGTGAAACTGCTGCACCGGGGGTGGATGTGACGGTCTCCAGGGAGATCTGCATACCGCCGTCCTTGAGGGTGCTGTATGCAGTCACCGCTTCCTCAGCGTCGTGCTTGTCATCTTCAAACTGCAGTTCGAACTGCACGCCGCCCTTGGCATTGACTTCCTCAACGGCCATCTCTGCCGCGGTCTTGACCGAGTTGCCGTATATGGCAGCAGGACCAGTCAGAGGGCCGGAACCTCCGATCTTAATCACACCGTCTGCCGAACCGCCAGTGGAATCGTCTTCTGATTCTGAACCAGGCTGATTTATATTCTCTATGATGCCATTGGTTTCATTCTCCGATTTTGGAGAAGTACTGCTTGATACATATCTGATAGCCCAGGCAATAAATATTACAGCAAACAGGACGGCTGCCCCTATAAAAGGTATTCGGGATTTCTTTTCGGGCTGCAAATCCTTCTGCGGTTTTATTTCTACGGAGTGTTTTCTGTCCGTCTCTTCTGCCGATCTGACTTTAGCCCTTGAAGCAGCGGATTTCTCCGGAATGGATCCCGTTTTCGCTGCATTCCGGATCCCTTCTGCATGATCCGTCGAAGTACTTGCATGAGCAACATCCACGGAATCCATAGAGTCGATCGGAACCGGTATTGCCTTTCTATCAAGCTTAACCCCGTATTCTTCAGCCGTCGGATTAAGGTGCAGTGTTCTTTTGCTTTTTACAATCTGGTCGTTGGTCATATCTTATTCCAGGCCTCTTCGATCGATCTGTATCGTCACGGACATCTTGCGTTTTTTATTTTTTCTGATTGATTTCAGTATAATACATGGCATTGTTCGTGATCTTCACTCCCATAAACACCGAAGCGGCAAACGTCCCGAAGACCCACAGCACCATCAGCAGATCACTCGCGAGGATCTGTTTTTCTCCCACATACATGGAAATGAAGATCAGGTCAAACATGGTTCCCAAGAAGCCGATCGCGATGCCTCCCAGAACAGCCAGCAAGGTGCTCTTTGTCCGGTAGGCAAAGAGATAAGCCAGGACAGCTCCGGCAAGAAACAGAGCCCGATAGACCGAAACCGCGGCATCCGGATAGGTAAAGCCGCTTATAATGACTACGAAAACAAATACAATCGCAATTGCGATGGCAATCTTCTTCCAGAAAGCTTCCTGGCTGCCCTCCTCTGTCCCGGCGGAAACTCTCTGTGAGGAAGAAACCCCTGGATTGATTAATCTGTCGGTTTTTCTGTCCAATGTATGTTCAGGCTGTTTATTCCCGTTTTTTCCAGCCACTGCACGACTCGTCTGTCTGAACGCTTTGTCTGAAGCAGTTCCGGAGACAGCAGAATCCGTTTTTCTGAAAGTCTCTTTCCGGGCGGTGTAATCCGCTCCGGCTTCGGATTCTTTTGCAGAAGGATCGATGGAATCTATCCCGGCTCTGCTCCGGCTGTCGAAAATGTTATCCATCTTGTTCCCGAAGGGAATGTCCTGCGAGGGATGCTGGTTCTCATGTACGGATCCCGGTTTGAAGAAGTATCCGCCCTCCTGTGAATCCGTTTGTTTCTGTGCCTCCTGTTGTATTGCTTTTTCCAGAAAGATCCCAAAGTCTTTCGGTGTCGGATTCCTGTGCAGGGTCCTTCTGGCCTTTACGATCTGATCATTACTCATATCATCCATACC
>CADCPV010000371.1 GCA_902803345.1 uncultured Eubacteriales bacterium
GATCTTTCCTTCATAGACGATCACAGCGCCGATGGGGACTTCGCCGATGGCGATGGCTTTTTCCGCCTGCTTCAGGGCGGCTTTCATGTATTTCAAATCATTTTGCGTTAAGAAGTCCATAACATTGCAGATTTTTACAAAATTTGACCCTGTTTCAATAAATATACAACATACATAATACACCCGTTTTCCGATGCTTAAAAGAGCGGAGACTCGTATTATCAAAGGAAGTCAACATGCATTACCCCTAGTCCACGCCCTTCGAGGGGGCTGGAGTAACGATTGTCGAAAACAGAAAGCAGTTTTTTAAACAACTCACTTGACAAAAGAAGAGGACGACATTACAATTTATTTCGTTATTTATATCGAAATTAAATATTGGATATATCGTTATAGTTTTCTTTTGATCTTGCCTTTTAGTACTCTCAGGTCGATTCTCGAGGGTATTACAAAAGCTTCTATAGAACAGCTCAAACACGAATAGTAATGTTATATCACATAATATATTTCGGACGGACTAACTCTTTATATTACTTTTGAAGTCCAGCCTGTCGATGCAGGCTTTTTTGTTGTATTGGTTTAAGAGGTGGAATGATAATTGAAAAAAAGGGCAATTGCCATTATTAAAGTTATGTTGCTGGCTGTGGCATTCTTTTTGGCCTGGAAACTGTTTATTGCCCGCAAGAGTCCTGAGCAGATTGCAAGAATGAATACTTCCGAGACAGGATGGATGTTGGTTTGCGATACGCAGAAGCATATGCTTGCAGTCTTCAAACAATCTGATAACGCTGACATTGGTGAGTGGGAGCCTGTACACTATAATTCGTTTCCCTGCTCTACAGGCGCTCTTGTGATGAAGGACGGGAAAATGGTCACGAGTACTCCGATTGGAGTAAGTCGTATCAAATTTAAGCAGCGGAGACATATATTTGACGACTCTCGCAGCTGGTATAACTGTTGGTGCAAAGGCGGGTTCGGAATACATTCCACATTGTACAGCCGTGATGAAAAGTCTCCTCTTCATGAGATCGACGGCAGGCTGGGTATAAATGTTTCTACAAGCTGTATACGGGTCAGATTGAAAGTTGCCAAATGGATTTATAAAACAATACCTGTAGACACTCCGGTTATTGTTTATTGATTTTCGAGAGAAGGTTATCTATGTGTTTGCCACGCATCGCCAGGACATCTGCCTTATTGCTTGTGGTTCTTACGATGGTGATTCTATCGGGATGCAGCGTTACGAAGCATCAGAGTAAAGATGATATTACAATCGGCGATGAAGTATGTTCTCTGAAAAACAATCTAAAAACCTACCTCCTTCTTGGGATTGATACAGAGGGAAGCCTCAGGGAAGAAAAAGAACCCGGACAGGGAGGTCAGAGTGACGCAATTTATCTTCTGGTATGCGATGAGGAGAAAAAAAGAGTACACATCGTCGGAATTCCAAGAGATACGATGACAGAGATTAAGGTATTTCTGCCATCTGGAAAGTACAACGGGACTTCAATAGACCATCTGACATTGCAGTATGCTTTCGGAAATGGTATGGAATATAGTTGCCAGCTGATGAGGGAGGCTGTTTCAAATCTGCTTTATGGAATCCCGATTCACGGATATGCGGCTCTTAATCTCGGAGCAGTTCCGGATCTTGCGGATGCACTTGGAGGAGTGGACGTTGTTGTTCCTGATGATTCCGCTGTTTCAGAGGAGAGTTCTTTTAAAAAAGGAGCAAAAGTCACGCTGCAAAGAGACAATATTAAGAAATTCCTGAGATTCAGAGACACAGAGACGAACCTGAGCGCTTCGATCCGCATGGATAGACATAAGGCATTTTTTAGAGGATGTTCAAAGAAGCTGAGAAGTCTGATTGAAGACGATCCTGCATCCATTATCCGTCTCTATAATGCCTGGTCGTCTGAATTTCTTACTGATATCGGACCGGAGGAATGCGCCCGGCTTGCAGGCTTTGATTTTGAAGAAGAAGTGGAACTGATTCCCGGAGAATATATTTCAGATTTGGATTTCGATGAGTTTTATGTTGACGGAGAAGCTCTGAAGAAAATGGTAAAAAGACTTTTCTGCCAATAGGGACGATGTTATCTGGCAAAAGCGGACTTTTGAGTTTGAATGTAAACATCCGGAAGGATGGATGCAATTACTGTGAAAGCTTTCCAGGCGATTGGAAAGCTGAGCAGGAAAGTAACAGGTTAACCGTGTAACAGGCTAATATTTTAAGGAGAGTAGAGAAAATGAAACTGAAATCTTATCTGGCAGCGGGTGTCATGGCTTTGGCCTTTGTAATGGGCAGTTCTATTTGCGTGTACGCGAATCCTTCCGTCACTGCACTTCCCAGCGCGGGGAAAAAGGACCAGTATGAAGTGAGCGACGTTAAAGACATGGCAGACTATGAGGAAATCAAAGAGAAGCATCCTGTTGTTATCGGGGCAATTGAGGAAGTGAACAGCAGCAAGGAGAAATCTACGAAGAAATTTGTTGAGACTATTCTCAAGGATGCTGACGAAAAGACCAAAAAATCTGTTGAAAAAATAAGAGAAACTCTGGAAAATAGTGAATTTATTTCTAATTTTTTTGACATTCACGTAAAAGACAACGAGCTGGCGTCCAGTGATTATATTCGCAAGAATCTTGATGTTGAAAAAAGTAAAGATGGGAAATTCAGAGTGACTCTTCATGTTCCTGCTTTGACAAAAAACAATAAAAAAGTATATGTCCTTCACTACAGCAAGGAAAAAGGTGAATGGGAAGTTCTCTGGCCGAAGGAAATAGACTACGAGAAGAAGACTATTACAATTGAGTTTAGGGACTTCTCCCCTGCTGCTGTTCTTGCAGCATTTACAGTTGATGATGATAACACAGGAACGGTTGAAGCACCGGCTGATGATTCGAATGATGATAAGGACGACAGCGATACGACAACAACTGCCAGAAATAACAAACATGACGATGATGACGATGATGACGATGATGATGACTCTTCGTCATCAAGTTCCAATTCCTCTGCAAAGTCTCCTAAAACAGGTGTTGCGGACACATGGATGATCTGGTTCGCAGCAAGTGCTTTGCTTGCCGGCGCTGCTAAGAAGAGACATTAATTCCGGGACTTCTCAGGTATTGTATGTAGCTGGAACGCCCGTAGAATGCTAGAGCGGACAAGGGTAATAAGGAACTGCTGTAATAGGTTTACGACCTGTATAAAATGGAACCGTTATTATGAAATTCAGCAATTTTGCGTAGGTAATCATTGATAAGCGCCTGGGTAGGCAGGTTGAATATCGGTTTTAAAATGACAGGGAAATAGGCGAAAGGTACAAGCAGGGCTTGTGTAGGAAATGAAACAGAGGGCGGATTGCGAAGCAGCTTCCGCCCTCTGTTTGCAGATATAGAGATAGACGCTGCGATTTAAATCGGTACGAAATTTTAGCGCTTATGCGTATTTGTATAACTTCAAATACATAAAGAAAAGCCTGTCTGTTGTATTAACGGTGTTAAAAATCGCATTTAAAATATGGATATATCGTGGTATAGTTGTTAAAGAGCTTTTCGAAGAAATGCACGAGAGGATCCAGGGAGTGGAAACAGGCATGCAAGGCTAAAAGTGCAGATTCGGAACAGGAGGTGTGTATGTATTGTCCTAACTGCGGAACCTTCAATCAGGAGTGGAGCAGGTATTGCACTGGATGCGGAGCCCAGCTTCAGGTTGGTTTATCAGGGGATGGAAAAGCATCTCCGGGATTGTCTGAAAATGACAGAGAACAGGAGTTTGCCAATGGTGATTCTGTAAAAAGAAAAGATGAGGCGGGAATCGGACTCCTTCAGGAAATGGGAAGGTCAACGGCCTATTTGGCGGCTGTGATTTGCTTTTCTGTATCTATTGTAATAAGCATATTTGCGGCTGGTTATGTCAGTTCCTCTTTCGCGGAAAGCATCATCGATCTTTTGAGGATGATGGATTTGGATGGAAACCTGCAGTCAGTGGAATCTATGCTGAGTCAATATTCAGGAACTATGGGATCAGCAGGCTTTTTCTCCGCTTTGCTTACCAGTATCCCTGAAATCCTGACAGCTTCCGGTTTATGGATGTTATTCCTGGAATGCCGAAAAAATGAGCAGAGCATTTTTTCGACATCCGGTTTCACAATTATCTATGTTGTTACAGTTATTAAATATGTATTACTAATCATAGGTGCTGCTGTTTTTGTGATTGGAGGGTTCTTTGTAATCCTTGGAGTTTCTTCTGCTGCGGGGGAGAACAGTGGGGGAGGTACGATTACGGCAGTGCTTGTATTCTTATTGCTGGCAGCAGCAATTCTAATCATACCTTTCTTCTATTATACCAGGCTTTTGAAGATGATCTCTACTTCAAAACAGATGGCATTGAAAGCACGGCGAAAAGCAAAAATGTCAACCTTTGTGGGAGTTATGACGATTATAAGTGCCGTGGCATCATTCGGCGGGGTCATTATTTCCGCACCGGCAGGAAAGCTGGCAAATCTTTTGGCCGGTGCAGCATCTATCTGCTTTGCAATTGTGATTTTTACCTTTAGGGACAGATTGGATGCAGCCAAAAATATATCAAGGGATAATGAACATGTGCAAATGAAATTGAACCCCGAAGACCTGGAATTCCAGCGGATGCAAGAATTCCTTAAGTCGGATGATTATGATCCTGACCAGACAATTGTGGAGGGATTTTCTGATTTCATTGCGAGAAAACACAGAACCATCACCCCTGGTATAGATCCCAATGCGACGATAGTGGATAATAACCCTTTTGACTATAATCCTACGAACGATTCCAGAAACAGCAGGGAATCTTTCGGGGATCATTATACTGATGACTCCCATAAAGGTTTGGATAAGAGTACGATCTTTGATTATATTGAAGAAAAGCCTGCATATAGTGTGCAGAATCCTGATTTTGTTCAGTCGGTAGACGATCCTTTTAGTGATCGTGAAAAACCGATTCTTTTTGAAAAGGCCGAGCAGGAGCGTCTGGCCCGAGAGAAGGCTGAACAGGAGCGCCTGGCAAGGGAGAAAGCTGAGCAGGAGCGTCTGGCCCGAGAGAAGGCGGAGCGTGAGCGAGCTGA
>CADCPV010000372.1 GCA_902803345.1 uncultured Eubacteriales bacterium
ACTTTCGTTACGGACAACGGCTCCGTGCTGTCATTTTCAGACCGCTACGAAGATGCAGGCGGAAAGATTAAAATTTCCCGGACCGTTACCGTCGAGAAAGCTGATCCCCGCGATCTCGGCTTCTCCACAAAGATCTTTTTCTACCAGGCGCTGTCTCAGGAACTCACGGATTTCGACTACTTCTCTCCCGGGCAGTGGTATCTTGACAACCGCTATGCCGGTCCGCAGTCTCTCGGAAAACGCATGGACCTGCAGTATTATTACCGGAAGGAGACCTACTCCGGGCTTCCAATGTTCGCGATGAGGCACAAAGAAAGCAGCGAGACCCTTTCCTTCTCCCGCTTCGCGGCGGATGCCACACTGCCTTCTTTAGACCGGACCGCGACGGAAAACTACGCCTATGTTGACCCCAAAATCACGGTCGGTTCCTTCGGCGTCAGTAAAGCACGCCCGGAGGCCGTCACATACACCTATTACGGACATGCTTTTTCCACGCCGCTTCCCGATGTACAATGCGACGGTGTGGCGCTCGATTATGTCTATCCGGGCGTCAACGGCCAGATGCCGGTTCAGGGCCGCGGCCCCTTCAATGTACAGGAGCCGCTGACCAATATCACCTGGGTGCATCCGATGCGCGTCGGCTTCCAGCAGCACTATGCGGTTGCCGTCTCCTGCGGGTGCTATCATGATTTCGGTACGATGATGAAGGAAACCTGGCGGGGATGCTATCCGAGACTGAAAGACCGCCTCTTCCCCGTCGACAACGAAATGCTCTTCCACAACATGATGCGTTTCCTGAAAGCAGTCACAAAGCGTTTCGGAGATGACTGGGGCACGCCTTTTGTCGCCCAGCTTCCTGACTTCGACCCGAACTCCTTCTCTGCCGAAATCGGCTTCGTCGGCCAGCAGGCAGGCATCGGCTACCAGCTCCTCCGCTGGGGAACGATGGAAAATGACCCGGAGGCCGTTGAAAAGGGGCTCGGCATCCTCAACACCTGGGTCAGCCATACCACAGAAGACGGATGCCCGATTAACTGGTACCATCTCTCCGTTCACGATGTGGATCCGCAGCCCCTGTGGGTGCGGCAGCTCGGCGACGGCCTCGAGGCGGTTCTGGATGCCTATGTATTCGAGAAGAAGCGCGGAATCGACCACGAAGACTGGCTCCGCTACTGCATTCGCGCAGCTGACTGGCTGCTTCCTCTGCAGGGTCCGGACGGCAGCTTCGTCCGTGCCTACCGATACGACGGCGCGCCCTGCCTCGATTCCAAGGCTTCGACGCCTTCCATCGTCCGCTATTTCATTCAGCTGTACCTTGTGACCGGGCGGGAAGATCTGCTTCAGGCCGCCATCCGTGCCGGCGAATGGGCTTATGAGCACCAGTATCTCGGCTTCGAATACCGCGGCGGGACCTGCGACCAGTCGGATGTCATGGACAAAGAATCGGGAATCTATGCGATGTTTGCCTTTATCGCGCTTTATGATGTGACAAAGGATAAGAAATGGCTCACCGCCGCCTGCGGTGCTGCGGACTATGTCGAAACCTTCACCTTCATGTGGAATTTCCCGGTCGACATGCCCTACCCGAACCACCCCTTCGCGCGCTGCCACATTTCCGGGACCAGCAATGTGACGGTCGGCTTCGGCGGCGGAGACGTTTATATGGCGGCCTGCTCCTATGTTTACTACCGGCTCTACCTGCTTACAGGCGACGACCAGTACCGCGATTTCGCGGAATTTATTCATAAAAACGTGAAACAGGCCAATGACATCGACGGAAGCTCCGGCTACCGCTACATCGGCCTTGTCAATGAAGGCGGCTCCATCTCCGAACAGCAGTACCGCGGGCGTTTCCACTGGCTTCCGTGGTGCACCTTTGTCGAAGTCGACCCGGCCTCCCGGCTCTATGACACGTTCGGCGTCTACGAGATCGCAGACGCCGAGAAACTGCCCCTTTCGGAGCGACTTCTTCGAAATGATATCTACCGGGACTACCGGCCCTGATCCTTTCCTTAATCCAAGAACTCCACTTCAACCGTAAGGTCGGAAATCCCGGGGTTCAGTTCTTTCACAAAGCTTGTCAGAATACTGACAGCGGCCTCCTTCGCGCTCTGGTAGAAGCGCTGGTTTGTGTACATTTCCTGACGCATGCCCAGCTCCGCTGCCTGCAGCTGCTCCCGCGCAAGATCCTCACCGACCTTCGGCGGGTTCTTGAGGAGGCCGCCGTCTTTGAAATTCAGCAGCGCTACATTGGCGTAGTCGAT
>CADCPV010000373.1 GCA_902803345.1 uncultured Eubacteriales bacterium
ATCAACCTGAGCATCCTTGCGAAGATCGGCTCCGGGATCGCCTGGATCTTCAGCCCCTTAGGCTGGGGCAACTGGCAGGCGGCTGTCGCAAGCTTCACCGGCCTCGTCGCCAAGGAAAACATCGTCGGAACGATGGGTATCCTGTACCGCACGGAAGACCATTCGGTTTACTACAATCTCGCCCAGGCCTTTACCGGTCCCGCAGGCTTCAGCTTCCTCGTGTTCAACCTGCTGTGCGCTCCCTGCTTCGCCGCGATGGGCGCGATCAAACGGGAAATGAACAACGGCAAATGGACGGCTTTCGCAATCGCCTACGAATGTGTATTTGCCTACATCGCGGCATTTGTCGTGTACCAGATTGCAAACATTTTCACGGGTTCCGGAAGCGTCGTCGGTTTTATCATCGCACTGCTGCTTCTTGGCGGCGCGGTATACCTGCTGGTTCGTCCGTACAGGGAGGCAGAACACCTGACCGTGAAGGTGGGTTAACAGCAATTGCTCCGGGAGACCCTTATCCCTCCTCCCTCCATTCTCCCGGAGCAATTGACAAAATCAGATATCTGTGATACAAAGATCCCGGAGTCCTTCAAAAGACTCCGGGATTTGGAAAGGAGGCGGCTTCTATGCTGTCCTGGCTCAGTGCCAATCTTGGAACGATTATCGTCAGCGCGGTTTTAGTACTGATTGTTGCCCTTGTGCTGTTTGTGATGATCCGTGACAAACGCGCCGGCAAATCCACCTGCTCGCATTCCTGCGGAAGCTGCGCAATGAGCGCCGAATGTCAGAAAAGAGCGGAAGAATTCCGCAGAAAAAAAGCGATGGAGGAAGCCGGAAAGAAATAAACCGCTTACGGGACCAGCTCCCGGACAATCTCTTCCGCCCTAAAAAGCGCATCCGCACGCCCGCTGATATCATCCCCCCGGGAAACCAGCCGCACCCAGCAGGGAACGCCGTTTTTCAGGTAAAAGATGTCCTCGGCAGGAATGTTGTTTCTTTCATCATTTCTGGTAAAAACCTCGTCCCCCTGCGGCATCACGACGGCTTCCTGCTCGAACATCATCGCTGTATTCTGTACAATAAACTCAACGCCGGTGTATGCAACATTCCAGCCGAGCGGTTTCACAGTATAGACTACGGCGACGCCTTCCGCCTGATATCCCGCCTGAACCTCGTAATAGACCACTTGCCCGTCCCGGTTTCCGACAAAGGTCAGCTGCACATGCTCCAGTCTGCCGCTCATGGCATCCGGAATGTTTTCGCCGGCAGCATTCATCTTTTCAAAACCCTGGGCGTATTCGAAAGGATTCTCCGGTTCACAGCCGAGGAAATTCACAAGATCCGCCCAGCTTTCAAAGCGCTTCGTGCACCAGCCCGGCCCGGTACTGGAAAGTGCCTGTTCCAATTCGGTCTTTTTATCCCATTCTTCGTAAGTCCGAAGGATTTCGTCAGACAGGTTTGCTGAAATCTGATCCGTTCCGCCTCTGTGCCACAGCGACTTTCCGTTCATCCGTACCTCCCTGACTTCTTCTTTTGCATCATATTCCGCCTTGAATTCACCGCGGTGGAAAGCGCTTGCAAGTACGCTTCTCGGCGTCAGCGTAACGACGCCGTCCTGTTCCGAGAAACGGATTTTCCGCACGACATGAATGCTGTCCGCAAAACCTCCTGCCGCTGTTACATGCAGGCCTTCGACCTTCACCTTGCAGTAAATCCCCTCCGCGTACTTCTCACCGATCAAAAAGAACCATGAATACAGCAGGCCGGCAGCAAGAACCAGGCCGCCCAGAACACAGGCCAGCACAATCATTCGGTTCCTCCTCCTGTTCTTTTTCAGAAAATCGATCTCAGTCTTTTCGCCGGAGTTCTTCGCCGCCTCATCTTCCTGCTCCTCCGGAAGCATCGACTGATATACTTTCCTGCAGTCTTCACAGCTCTGAAGATGCGCCTGGATCAGCTCCGTGCTCTTCTCTCCCGTCAGTTTTTCAATATAATTCGGCAGCAGGTCCTGCACGAGTTCACAGGGTATTTTGCTCATCCTCTATTCCTCCTCTGAAAACGCTTTTTTCAGTTTTTCCTTTCCGCGGTAAAATGTCACGCGCGCGAAATTTTCGGTCTTTCCGATCACGTCACCGATCTCCCGAAACGAGAGGTCCGCGTAGATCCGCAGGTAAATCACCTCGCGGTACGGCTCCGGAAGCTCGTGTACTTTCCTGAGCAGATCTGTCCGCTCCTGCTCTTCGAGTACTTTTTCTTCCGCCGAGCCGACGGCAATGACCTGATCCTGAAAATCCTCCGTTTCGGGATGCTTCCGCAGGTACCCATGCCAGACATTTTTCGCAATCGCACAGAGCCAGGTGGAGATTTTGCAGCTTTCGTCATAGCGCCCGATCGATCGGATCGCCTGAAAAAAGGTCTCCTGTGTCAGTTCTTCCGCGAGATCCGGGTCCTTTGCAAGCGACAGAAGATACCGGTACACAAGCTTTGCGTACTCCTGGTAAATTTCTTCCATCGGCTGCATCACGCCCCCTCCTTTCTTCCGTGCTGTATATTGATGCTGAAAAAAGCATTTTCGTTACAGGCTGAGAAAAAAATATGGGACAGGCCACCTGGTACCTGTCCCCTGTGATGATTCTTTTTACCGGAACATCCCCCGGTCGTCGGCCCATTTCGCAAAGTGGACAACGTTCCCGTCGGGATCTTTGAAAAAGAAGGTGCAGTAGCCGTCTTCGCGCTTATTCACCGGCGCATCTGCTCCGATTCCCGCGCGTTTCAGTTCCGCGACTGCCTCGTCGAAATCCGCCGGAACCAGTGCGATGTGCTTCCAGCCCGTGAGTTCCGTCACGTCCTCTTCGCCCTTCCCCGGAAGCATGATTTCGAGCATCACCTTGTCCGGCGTTTCAACGAAGTAATTTCCGGTCGGTCCCGCCATGACAAGCGAGAAGCCGAGGTGCTCAATGTACCAGTCCGCAAGCGCTTTCGGGTTCTTTGCTGCAAGTCCGATGTGGTCAAATCCAAGTATTTTCATCGCAGTCACCCTAAGAATTCCTTAAAAAATTCGCATTCGTCGTCATTGCACTTCTTGCCTTCGGCTGTCTTCATGTTGCAGTGGAAGACGTGCGCGAGACGGGTATTCCGGTCACCGTAGATCCGGAGGACAAAGGGGACTTCATTCTCGATCAGAACGCCGGCAATCCGGTATGCATCATGCTTCAGGAAATCATCGATCGCGCTCATCACGAAAGTCGGCGGGAAGTCCGGCGTGATGTGGGTGAGCACATTGATCTTTGCAATCTCCGCATCATAGTCTTTGCCGGGCAGCCAGTCCTTCATCAGTCCCGAAACCGAACCGTCCGCATCTCTTCCGGGCGTGAAGGTTCCGCAGTTTAAGGCAATCGCGCGAAGATCAAAGTCCGGCAGTTTGAAATCATACTCCGCTGCGTAGTCGGGATTGGTCTTAATTGCAGCGAAAAGGCCCAGTAAATGCCCGCCGGCCGAATCGCCGACCGCAAATACCCGCTTTGTGTCGAGGCCGTATTTGGCGGCATTTTCGACCATCCAGGACACGACGAGGAAGGTATCCTCGAGCGGCGCCGGATACTGGAATTCCGGGGCAAGCCTGTAGGTGAAATTCAGCACTGCAAAGCCGCGCTGCGCAAGACTCATGCAGTAATACTGGTAGCGTTCCTTGTCTCCGTAAACCCAGCCGCCGCCGTGAATACTGAAGATCACCGGCAGCACAGCGCCTTCCGCAAAGCGCGGCCGGTAGAGATCCATGACCTGCCATTCCCGGTCCGGTCCGAACTGGATATCATCGTAACGGATCACATCCTGCGGCGTCTGAAGTCCCGCGTCCCGGATGTCATCGCCTTCCTTGAAGGATTTTCTGATCTGTTCGCTCATGAATGACATAATTTCAGCCTCCTTTTCGAGCTTTCTTTGTCCTTTATCATAGCACGGCTGTTCCGGTTCTGCAAGAAGATCATTGCGTTTTGCCTTCCCATTCGGATCTCAGGATCGAATACCAGCAGGCGTCGCAGATGCCCTGGTTATTCCGGTCTGATCTGCGGAGTGTTCCCTCATACTGCATGCCGCATTTCTGCATGACCATTCCCGAATGCGGGTTTTCGGGATCATGACGCGATTCCACACGGTTTACGCCGACTGTATCGAAAAAGAAATCGATCACTGCCTGAAGCGCCTCTGACATGATGCCCTGATGCCAGAAAGCCCTGCCGATGCAGTAGCCGATATGCACCGAAGCAATATCATCATTCACCTGTACTGCGGCGATATTGCCGACCGGTTCGTCCCCGGATTCCTTCAGCACGATTGCCCACAGATAAGTATCATCCTGTTCATACCGGGGAATCCAGTCCTTCAGCACGCGTTCACTGACTTCAGCGCTCCTGTGCGTCGGCCAGGTCAGGAACTTTGTCACTTCGCTGTCGGAAGCCCAGTTCCGGAACATGGCTCCGGCGTCCTCCAAAACAAATCTTCTGAGTATCAGCCGCTCCGTCTCAATCCTCTGTGTCCCGCAGTGCTTCATGTTCCTCTCCTCCCCTTTCGTCCAGTCTTTCCTGCGCTTCCCTGAAATACCGCGTATAGGCTCTTCTTAAAAAGCGCGCGTGCCTGTCCGGTTCTTCCTGTTCCGGCTTCCGGAAGCGGTAGGGACCGTTGACGCGCCAGCCGTCCAGAAGCCCGATCCGGATCGCGTCCTTCGGGCAGGAAAAAGAACAGCGCGTACAGAGCAGGCACTCTTCTCCGAAGTGAATTTTCCCGTCCGCAAGCCGGATATTTCCGGCCGGACAGTTCTCCACACATTTCCCGCACTGTACGCACTCCTCGGTCACTCGGTAATGCTTTCCGTTTTTATGAGAAAACCACTGTTCAATCCGAAGCACGGCAATTATCCAGCCCATGCCCCAAAGCCTCGGAAGCTCATGGCATCTTCCTTCCGTGAAATATGCCCGCACATGAAGCGGTACCAGCGCCTGCATGGTCTGATCCATTCGAAAAGCCTGCTCTTCCGTATGCCTGAAAATCATATTGTAGGGCATGACGTAGTGCCAGGCGCTTTCCACGCGGGCGTTTTTCTTCCGAAGTATCCGGCGAAGCTTCTGATCGGAAGAATGATTCAGCTTGAGCGGTTCCCCGCTTACCATCACGACAAAAAAGACCTTTTCCTGCGGGAAAACCGGAAGATTCTCAGCGAATTTCAGGACAATCTCCGGCGCATTGAACGCATGGATCGGATAGAAGATGCCGATCCGATCGAATGATCTGAGATCCGGCATCCGCCCATAATCGATCCGGAATGCCTCGGAAGACATACCTTCCCCGGACAGTGCCCTAAGCCAGGCATCCGCAGTCCGCTTTGTATTTCCTGTTCCGGAGAAATAACAGATTGCCGTCTTCACGCTTCACTCCCGGTATAGATTTCGCCCCTGCAGCATCGCCCCTTCCGGCCGGATTCCCGGAAGGGGCGAAAAATCAGTCTTTCTGTTTTACAATTCCCGTGCGATCAGGTCCTCAAATCGCTCCCTTCTCACTGCGAGTCTTGCCTTTCCGTCTTTCACAATCACCAGCGCCGGCCGCGGAATGCGGTTGTAATTGCTGGCCATCGAATAGTTGTAGGCGCCGGTTGTCAGAACCGCCAGGATATCGCCGCGCTCCGGCTTCGGAAGCAGGATATTCTCCTGGATCCGGTCTCCCGATTCGCAGCAGCGCCCGGCAAGCGTGCACAGGAAATCCGCGGGCTCATTCATGCGTGCTGCAGACAGCACGGTGTAAGCGGATTTGTACAGCGCATAGCGTGGATTGTCCGTCATGCCGCCGTCAACCGTCACATAACTGCGGTAGCCCTCGATCGTTTTGAGGCCGCCGGCCGTGTACAGGGTCAGGCCTGCATCGGCGACGATCGAGCGGCCGGGCTCCATCAGGATCCGCGGTGCCGGCAGGTCATATTTCTCAAGTCCCGCCTGAAGATGTACAGCCAGTTTTTCAATATTGCCCGGAATGTCCATCTTCGCGTCCGATTCCACGTAAGGCACACCGAAACCGCCTCCGAGATTCAGTACCTGAGGCGTAAAACGGGCCTTTTCGCGGGTTTCGGCACAGAATCCGAGTAAAATATCGACCTGGTCGCAGAAGGACCCGGAATCGAAAATCTGAGAGCCGATATGGCTGTGGAAACCAATAACCCGGAGGTTTTTCTTCTCAAGCGCACACAAAAGAATCTGCATCGCAGCGCCTGTCTCAATCGGCGTTCCGAACTGCGAATCGACCCTGCCCGTGTTGATTGCGGCAAGCGTGTGCGGATCAAGCCCGACGGTGACCCGAAGAAGCACATCCTGCACGATGCCCCTTTTTTCCGCTTCCTCATCAAGTACCTCAAGTTCCGCAAAATTATCGACAACAAAGGTACCGACCCGGTGCTCCAGTCCGAAGCGGATCTCCTCATCGGTCTTGTTGCTGCCGTGATAGTACATTTTTTCTGCCGGAAAGCCCGCGGAAAGCGCTGTGAAAATCTCCCCGGCGGACGCAACGTCCGCAGACAGTCCTTCTGATTCGATGATCGGATAAATTCCCTTAAAGCACAGCGCTTTCCCGGCAAACAGCACCCCGGAGCCTTCGGGAAAGTACTTCCGGAACGCTTCGGTGTATGTTCTGCAGTTTTCACGGACGCGGTCTTCCGACAGCACATAGAGAGGCGTGCCGTATTCTCTGGCAAGAGAGACGGTGTCCGCGCCGCTTACTTCGAGGTGTCCCTCACTGTTAACTGAAATATGCGGATAGAGCATGGTTCTGGCTCCTTTTCGTATCTGGTTGGTGAATATCTGCAGCAGTGATAAAGGCTGCTTCCAGCCTTACAGAAGATGCGCCCGCAGCTCTTCTGCCGTCTTCTCCGAAAGGA
>CADCPV010000374.1 GCA_902803345.1 uncultured Eubacteriales bacterium
AATGTTCAGGCAGGAACCGCGGCGGATCAAACCACACGATCCGAAACAGAGGCGGTCTCCTGCAGGTTCACAACCAGTCTGAAGAAAGGAGGGTGCTGAACATGTGGAAAGTATTAATGATTGCAGTTGTAGTCTGGGTGATTGTAGGAGCGGTCCGTAAGAGCCGTCATCAGTATCCCGCCTTTAACTGGCGTGTACTTGCCGGAATCGGCATCGGCTGGACTGCACTTCGCATTCTTTTGGCAGTCATCACCGCAGCCACGATGCTGAAAATCTTCGGCTTCCTGGTGCTGATGGAGATGATCTTCTAAGAAGGCAGCGGGGACAGATATCTGTCCCCGCTGTTTTTTTCTTCAGAATCCCTCATCCGTCGCATAGCTTACGATCGGTCCTTCCTCCCCGTCGAAATACATATGCCCGACGTCGCCGTAGCTGATCATCCGCGGCACAAAAGGATGTGACGGATCTCTGCCGGGGAAGGAGAATGCCGTCACTCCGGTATAATTTGAAATGAAGGCATAATTAAAGGCCTGGAAAGGCAGGTTCAGAAGCCGCGACAGGATCACCCGCTGCATTGCCACATGGCAGAACAGTGCGATATGATCTTCATTCGGGGATTCCGGCAGATAGAAGCCCTCCTCCGTCCGGCGATACCCGTTTTCGAGGAGCAGCCGGTCAAGGCCGTCTGAAATCTCCTGGTACCGATCCCCAAAATGCGTTTCTTTGACCGCCGGATCCTGAACGAACTCTGAAAGCGGAAGACTCCGGCGCTCCGGCGCCATCCAGTAGCTGCCTTCAATCGCCGAAAGGCGCTTGAATTCCCCGTCCGGAAAATGTGTATAGGTCTCGTGCCCGAGTTCATAGGCCCAGGGCAGAACCGTCACGGGAAGCCCGAGTTTTTCCGCGGTCGGCGCTGCGGTCTCCTGTGCCCTGCCCATCGGCGAGCTGTAGATCCGGTCGAGTCCGGACCGCAGGAAGCGAAGCGAAACCTGCTCCGCCTGATGCTTTCCTTCGGGCAGCAGCGAATCCGTTTCGTAATCCGGCTTTCCGTGACGAATGATATACAGAATCATAATTTCAAACCCTTCAGAAGATCCCCGAGACTTGTCGATGCCGTCTCATTGTCGCTGTATTCCTCCGGTTCTTCTTCGGCGCGCTCGGTCGCGATCTGCTCGATCAGCGCCTTCATGGAAAGGCTCACCTTTCCATTATCTACCTTTGTGATAACAGCCTTGACTTTCTGGCCTTCCTTAAGGACTGCCCGGATATTTTTCACCCGCTGCTCCGAAATCTGGGAAATGTGTAAAAGTCCGCTGACTCCGTCGCCGATATCGACAAAGGCACCATAATCCTTCAGCGTTTCGACCGTTCCTTCCACGATATTGCCGGGAACCAGTCTGCTGATCTTTTTGTTTTTCTCCTCGATTGCCTGCTCCTGCAGGAGCTCTTTTGCGGAAAGAACCAGACGCTTGCCGTCTTCTTCCACCCCGATCACCTGTACCCGGATGGGTTTATTCAGGTATTCTTCCGTGTTTTCGACATATTCGAGCGCCAGTTTCGAAGCAGGGATAAAGCCGCGGATGCCCTCAACATAGAGAATTGCACCGGCTTTCACGACTTCGGTGATCTTCCCCTCGATGACCGTCTTCTCCTCCATCATCTTCCGAAGCTTATCCCAGGAAAGTTCATCATCCGCCTGCTTCCGGGAAAGCACGATATTGCCCTTCCCGTCATCGCGTTTGATCACGGTTCCCTGAAATTCATCGCCGATTTTTACCGCGCTCAGGATATCAAAATGCGGGTCTGCGCTCATTTCCTCAACCGGAATCCGCCCCGGCGCATAATAGGAAAGGTCCATCAGCACGCCGGTCTCATCTACATCGATCACACGGCCCGTCAGAACGTCGCCGACATGGATCTGCCGGAAGGATGCCTCTAATTCATTCTGGTAATCCGCCATCCCTTCCCCTGCCAAAAGCTCCGGATTTGGGGTCGCCTGCACCGTTGAACGGATCAGTCCGTGCGGATTCTTTTCCCGCTCACGGCGCTTCCGTTCCTCTTCCGCCTTCTCCAGTTCCGCGATCGCTTCCTGTTTTTCCGTGTCTTCCGAGACAAGCTCTTCGATACTCTTCTTCTCTTCTTCCATCTCCTGGTCCTCTCTCAGTCCGTCTTTTATGATTCAGTCCTTATAATATTTTTTGGGATCGACATTCTCCGGGAAAACAAAGGCATAGCAGTTCACATAGCCTTCGCTGTCCTGTGCCGCAAGCTCCAGCTGCCGTCCGATTACAGTCATTGCGATAAAGTCAAATTCGGCTTCCGAACGCGCACCGGGAAGCAGCATGATCAGCTTTTTCGCTTTCTGGTGGTATTTGCAGCTGATCCCGGCGGCCCGAAGCAGCCTGACCCAGGCATTGAAATCTTCCCGCAGAATCTGCTGTACCCGGTATGCTTCCTGGTCCAGTTCCGGCATGCTGCAGTAATTCGCCCCGATCAGGCTTCCGGACAGATATCCGTCGCTGAAAAGCCGGCAGATTCCTTCTACCCGTGCCCGAAGGTCCGCAAGCCCTAAAAGCCGGATCACATCACCGATGCCGCCTTTTTTCACAAACCAGCACATAAAACTGTCCGGATTGTACCAGACGCCTTCGCGGGCATACAGGTGATACTGATGGTAATTCGGCCGCGACGCACGAATCAGAGACTCCGCCCCGACATCCCGATCGTCAATTGAAGGCTGCGCATAGTCCGGCGCATACTCGCAGAAACCGTGAGAAGCCGCGGAAACCGCCTGGAACGGATACATATGCGGCTTTGTCTCCCACTCCGGCAGAATCTCGCGGAAGAAAGGCGCATACAGCGAAGGATCCGAATTGCAGGAAAGCGCATGCTTCATCAGTTCAATGTCCGGAAGCGAAGTATGGGTGAAGTTCATATCATACCGCGCTTTCGACAGATGGTGCAGAATTCCGGCTTTCAGTTCCCCGAACCAGCCGCGCCAGTCATCCGGGTATGCCGCACTCAGCTTTTTGAACGCATTGACCGCCAGCGGATAATCCGAGAACTTCATCACCGCTTCCGCGTCTTTATACAGTTCATCCGCTGTAGGCCCTTTCTTCTCCATACCCGGAACCGAAATGCCCGGAGCCGGCGCCGCGGACTGCTCCGGGATCATATCCCGCGCATTCTCACCGGAAATGATCTGGAATGTCTCATTGCCCTCTGCGTCCTTGACAATCTGCAGGATCGGCGCCCCGAACAGGCTCGCTCCGCAGGAACTGCAGTACTTGGAATTGTCCGGCGCGTAGGCGCCGCATTTCGAACAGAACATAAAAGCCTTCTTTCTGTTTTACCCGATATTACTCTTCTCTGAGATCTTTGGAGTTGTACGCGGAAATCACCTTGCCGGAGTCCGCATTGAAAAAGATCACCTGAATGTTGTCGACGGAATCGCCCTTAAAGCAATGGTACCTGCCCGCAGTGCCGAAGAAGCTTTTAACTGCGCGGACTTCCCCCTCATCGGGTTCCCCGTTTTTCGTCGTGACTGCAAACAGGGTATAGTCTTCCGCAGCCTGAATGTCCAGGATTTGCGGCGTATTCTCACTGCCGACGAAACCGAGACGCATTTCTTCCAGCTGTTCCGCCAGTTCATCCGCCATTCCGAGGCCTTTCTCTTCGGTCACATAATATGTAACACTGCCGTCGTCATGGATCACGACAGCCCCGATCCCTTCTGCCGCCTCGTCTTCCTGCCGTCTCTCCTCCGTATAGTCCGAAGCAAATTCCGGAGGAACCGTGATCTTCACACTGTAAAGCTCCTCATCGATTGCCGTGGCCTGTTCCGATGCCGCTTCTGTTGTATCTTCGGTCGGGTTTTCCGTGGTTTCCGCTGCCGTCTCTGAAGTTTTGTCCGTATGATCCGTAATCTCCGCAACACCGGATTCCGAAGCGGATGTACTGACTTCAGGCACGGTTTCCGTCTCGGAATCGTCTGTCTCAGAATCGTCTGTCTCGGAAGTCTGTGTCGTCGATTCCGCGGCGGTCTCCTTTTTCAGCGGATTCCCATAGAAGTGATGGATCAGGAAAATCAGCGCCAAAACAGCCGCTGAAAGGACCGCAATATCGACGATCAGAAGAATCCAAAACTTCTTTTTATTTGGTTTTCTGTTGTCCGTTTCCATAGAATTCCTTTCGTGCCTTCCTGCTTCGCTTCCGGTATCAGCCGCTGTTACACTTTCTTCAGCTTCGCGAAGCTTGCGAACATCCGCTTCTCGCCCGGGCCGTCAAAACGTACCAGTACCTCAAAATCCTTCTTGCCGTCTGTGATTTCCAGAACTGTTCCTTCACCGAACTTGATGTGCCGGACACGATCGCCGACATCATACGAAAGGGCAGCCGGTTTCTGGATCTCAAAGCTGCGGCCGAAGCTGGGTCTCGGCGGTGTGCTGTAGGATGAACCGGAGCCCCCGCCCCGGGATGCCGAAAACGCCTCCCGATTCGACTCTGCCGAATAGCGGTACTGGTCCCGGCCGGAATAGGAGCTGCCGGATCCGAAGCCGAAATCACCCTCATCCCCGTCGTCAAACACAAAACTTTTCTTTTTCTTCGGAACCTGCGCCTCCCAGATCTCCTCCGGGAGTTCCTTCACAAAACGGCTGATGGGGTTGAATACCACGTCGCCATGCAGGGTCCGCGCGCGTGCGGCAGACAGAAACAGCCGCTTCATCGCCCGGGTGATGCCGACATAGCAGAGCCGGCGCTCTTCTTCGATATCCATCGGATCACCGGAATTCAGGGACATATAGGAGGGGAACAGACCGTCCTCCATGCCTGCTAAAAACACGGTCGGAAACTCCAGGCCCTTGGCGCCGTGAATCGTCATGAGAAGGATCCGGTTCTCCTCGTCCGAGACCGCGTCCACATCCGCGACAAGCGCTACTTCCTCTAAAAACGCGGTCAGGGTCGGAGGGCCTTCCTCTTCCCAGTTGTTGACAAAATCCGCAGCCTTACTGATCAGTTCCTCAATGTTTTCGCGCTTCTGCTCCGCCCGTTCCTCGTCAAAGTCCTCCAGCGTCGATTCATAATCCGTCCGAAGAAGAATCTCCCGAAGAAGGTCCGGAAGCTCCGTATCTTCATCACGGGACAGTTCCCGCAGTTCCCCGATCAGGTGTGAAAAGGCCTGCAGCTTCGGAACGACCCGCTGGATTCCCGGAACCCGGTCCGCATGCGTTATGGTTTCCATCAGCGAGAGATCGTTCTGGGAAGCGAAAAGCTGCAGCCGCATGAGCGTGCTGTCACCGATGCCGCGGCGCGGGACATTCAGGATCCTCTGGGTCGAAAGATCGTCTTTTCCGCTGTCAATTGTCTTCAGGTAAGCTAAAAGATCCTTGATTTCCTGTCTCTGGTAGAAGTTTACGCCCCCGACCAGGCGGTATGGGACATTAAAAGCGATGCATTTTTCTTCAAAAGCACGGGACTGGGCGTTGGTGCGGTACAGGACCGCGTAGTCGCTGTATGCGGCGCCAGCAAGCACTTCCTTTTGGATCCGGCGCACTATAGCCTCTGCCTCCTGGTAGCCGTTCTCATACTGATTGAAGCATACCGGCGTCCCGATTCCGAGCTCCGACCACAGATGCTTTTCCTTACGGCCGCGGTTATGGCTGATCACGGCATTCGCCGCGTCCAGAATCGAAGTCGTGGAGCGGTAATTCTGCTCCAGCCGCACAACTTTAGCGCCCGGGAAATGCTGCTCAAACTCGAGGATGTTTCGGATATCCGCGCCCCGGAAACGGTAAATGGACTGGTCATCGTCGCCGACGACGCAGATATTCCGGTGCTCGGCGGCGAGCATGGCCACAAACTCAAACTGCACATGATTGGTGTCCTGGTATTCGTCCACCATGATATATCGGAAGCGGTTCTGGTAATATGACAGAACCTGCGGATTTTCGCGGAAAAGCTGTACAGTAAGAAGCAGCAGATCGTCAAAATCGACGGCATTGTTCTGCTTCAGTTTTTTCTGGTAATTCTGGTAAATCTCGGCCTCTTTTTTCTTCCTGTAGTCCGATCCCGCGTCTGAAAACGCCTGCTCTGCGCTGTACATTTCATTTTTGCAGGCGGAGATCCAGGCCGCAAGTACACGTTCCTTGTACATCTTGGGATCGAGGTCCATTTCCCTGATGATGTGCTTCACAGCCGTCCGCGCATCATCCGCGTCATAGATGGTAAAGTCCCGATCGTAGCCTAAAAGATCGATGTGACGCCGGAGAATCCTTACGCAGCTCGAATGGAAGGTTGCGATCCAGACCGTGTCCGCATAGTCCACCATCCGCGCGACACGATCCTTCATCTCCTGCGCGGCTTTATTGGTAAATGTGATCGCCATGATGTTGTAGGGGGCGACACCCTGCTCTTCAATGAGATAGGCAACGCGATGCGTCAGCACCCGTGTTTTTCCGGCACCGGCGCCCGCTAAGATGAGAAGCGGTCCTTCTGTGTGAAAGACCGCCTCTCTCTGCTTTGCATTTAAGAGCTCGTATTTTCCGCTCATGCCAGCTGCTTGCCGCAGTTGCCGCAGAACTTCATGCCGTTTGTGGCTGTTCCGCAGTACGGGCAGAATTTCGGGATTGCCGGAGCTTCGCCGTCAGCGGACTGGGGCTGCATCTGCGGAGCCGCCTGCTGCGGAGCCTGCTGATACTGAGGCTGCTGGTACTGGGGCTGCTGATAACCCTGCTGGTACTGAGGCTGCTGATA
>CADCPV010000375.1 GCA_902803345.1 uncultured Eubacteriales bacterium
GGGCCTGCCCTGCCCCAACCTGTCCGCGGGCTACGAGAACGCCCACGGCCGCTTCGAATACGTCCCCATCCCCTCCATGGAGAAGAACGTGGAGATCCTGCTGCACCTGGTCCGCCTGTTCGGGGAGATGGACGCCTGACCCTGCCCCGGCAAGGACACGGCAAAACAAGTCTATTCTCTTGTAATAGAAGACATTAAACCGTCATAAGACCCGTAAAAACAGGGTTTAGTGGTTTTGTTGGCCGACTTATATCTTTTTTGTTGTTTAAATCTATATATTGATATTGTATGATATTTCAGTTGATTTTATAATTTTTCAATGCACTCCTGTACAGTATCGCTGATATACCTTTTCCATTCAGGCGCATCGCCATCAGCTTTGTTTGCATTTCGGTAAACATGACACACGTCCAAAAGCTGAAATACATTATAAGGGTCCGTATTGCCTTTTCTAAACATCGCCTTGAAGTAGTCCGAAAACTGTTGTAATGTTAGTGGAGTGATTTGCAAATCCAGCTTTTCATCATCCCTTGTATACCATACTCCAATTCTGAATGTTTCCGCTGTATTGCTATCAATGCGATTTGCTATGAAAAGGCCAACGACTGGCTTTTTATATGTTTGCATCAAGTCTGCGACATGACGCCGAACGGGTTCACCCTCCATAGCTTCTTGCCGTGATGATTCCGACAGAGTGACTTCAATTACCACTATGCGGTCATTGAATTCAGCTATTAAGTCAGGGCCATTACCAGGTGCTGTACTTACCGGCATAAAATCCTGATCGACATTGAAACGCCGTACTTGATACGGTTCATTTGTCAGGCTATCGATAGCAAGAAACGCCCTCCACAGGCTCCATTCCAAATAGGCAGGCGCTTCTGCCCTCGGAATATGCAGTTCTGTATCCTCATCAATGCGGATTCTATCCCTGCGTGACGCAATCAAATCCATGTATGCGGCAATTTCTTCCCATTCATCCGCTTGCTGCAAAGCATAGCGTTCCTCTTTTTTATGGGATATTTGCTCTTCAATCTCATAACGAACCTGATTAATTTGCGCAGGTGTATTAAGCGGCCTTCCCTCCATCGAAAAACGAATACCGTAATTCTGCGCACTTTCAATTAGACTGCGCAGAACCTCGATAGCCATGTCTTTATTATCCGTGGGTAACGGGGAGCCATTGCACAGTTTCCTATATATCACAAGCAAAGGTTCCGTGCTCACAAGTTCGGAGGATAGCTGAATAGCAAGCGTGTGTTTTTCAGAAACCAATATTATGCCTTTTCCCTTTGCCTGCACCATTCCTGTTGCTTTAAGGTAACGGATATTCATATCCGCATAATCTCTGAAAGTAGATGCAGCTTTCCCGATTTCTCCTGCCTTTTGCTCGTACAGTTCCCGGTCAAATACACGCTTTCTTTCTGCCGCGTCCCTCCGACGTCGCATTGAAAGTATACTGTCAACGGTTTCTTTCAGCCCGTCGGCAGGTGTAGACAGAATAGCTACTGTTGCCATTTCAGGAAATGAGATGGCAGGCTCAAATCCTCGTCTTTCGAGTTCGAGCATGATTGCTAAAACCCAGCGCAATGGCGAAAACATAGTTCCGTCACCCGTTGGCGTTGTGGGGGTTATCATCGAGCGCAAATAGCATTCTTGTATTGCAGGCACAGTTTCCGCACTGATAAGGTTTCTCCCAGCAGGGGTAATCGCGTCAAGCTGCCCTAAATCCTCCTGGGCAAAACCCATGTCGTGTTTTATTTCGGGATAGATAAATCCCAGCTTGCCCATTGCAGAACGCCATTCGTTTATTTCTCCATGTTCATTATCAGACACTAACCCGATTTCGGAAAATTTTTCATAGAACTCTCTTCTAATGTTTTCTGCGGAAAAGATTTGGTTCTGGGGAAAAGCTTTTAACAGTTCATAGCATAAAAAGGGTGAACATGATAAATATATCGTCGGAGATTTATTGTCCATCATTTCTATACCTTCTTGTATTGGCCGTTTCCCAAAAACTCGATTATTCCTCTATCTCGAAGTACTTGAAGTTGTTGACGGATTTTGGGTCTGACATTATGGTTTTCAGGGTGCTTTTCCTCCAGCAAGTTCTCAAACTGATACATTTGAGATAAAGAAAACTCAGTGGACATGATTCCGTTTATGCAATGCAGAATATCAAACATCCATCCGCGAGATTCAAGATTCTCAATCCTCATGTTGAAAGCACGTTTGACTTTTTCCCGGACAATCGCTTTGTCAACAACTTCCTTATCCTGTATGATAGGAATACGACCTTGCAGCGGTATCTCATCATAGAGAATATTGCAGCCAATCCAACCAGCACGTCTTGCATTTGCGCTAAGCGGTTTCCTTTTTTCCGCAATGCTTGGGACAAAAAAGAATTTCGGAACAAAGCTAAGATGGTGCACCATCATGTCTTGAAGATCATAGCTCATAAAAAAGAAATCAGGACTTGTGTTGTCTGTAATCCTTTGAACAAATGTATCATATGCTCCATCTGCAACCTTATGCCCCAATTTTCCGTTTTTACTCTTCAATTCGTACTGTTCGCTGCAAACCGGGCAATAAAAATCTGCCACTTCCTTGTTATTGGGGAAATGGCTAATACTATGGTTCCCACATACGGGACAGTACAGGTTTGCCCCTGCCCAGCTTTCTGTCAGCACTCTTGCTTTTTGAGAATTGCTGCTGTAGCCTTCAATAAGGCCAGAATCAAGCCGCAGATTCATTCTGTCCACCTAGCATATATATGAAATGTATCTTATATTTTCCAGGCACACGGGGAACTATTTGATTGAGCATCTGCCCTTTCCCGCCTGCCCACTTCAAGATAGGCTTTGGAGGGATACTGCCTGTGCGTTGCATTATGGATATTTCTGCCTGCACAGTTGACACCTCCCATGAACAATATATCAGATTAAGTATAGCACACTCTTTGCAAAAACACCAGTTAAAAAACGGCTCCCGGCATCCTTTTCTTGACAATGGGGGAGGGGTGCTGTAGAGTAGGCGTATCAAAAAAGGAGGAAAACGGGTATGTGGACA
>CADCPV010000376.1 GCA_902803345.1 uncultured Eubacteriales bacterium
AGTTCCGAGATTCACATGTTGGACTCACGAATCAGCCTGCTCTCCCGCTTTCTTCAGCTCGAACCAGAACACAACCCCATCCTCGACGTTGTAGACGCCGTACTCATGGCCATGCGAATCCATGATGGCCTTGACAATCGCAAGGCCGATGCCGGAACCGCCGTAAGCGCGGGTGCGGGCCTTATCCACCTTGTGGAACTTGATCCAGATCTTCGGGAGCTCCTCTTCGGGGATGTTCTCGCCGGTATTCTTTACGGAAATCCGGACATTCGGCCCCAGATCGTCGAGCCGGAAATCAATCCGGTACGGCTCCTCCAGGTGATTCATCGCGTTGCTGTAGTAATTGTTGACAACTTCTTCGATCCGGAAGGCGTCTCCAAGAACCATGCAGCTCTCCGGCCCTTCCACCGAAACCTCAGCGTGGTGATCTTCCTGCATTTTCTTTGATCCGCGCACAAGAGAACGGATCATATCCATGATGTCGAAAGGCTCCATCGTCATCGTCTCGCCGCCGAATTCCAGCTGGTTCAGCGTCGTAAGCTTTTTCACCATGCGGTTCATTTTGTCCGCTTCGTCGCAGATGACATCACAGTAATAAGCCGTCGATTCCGGGTCGTCCCCCGCGATGTCCCGAAGACCCTCCGCATAGCCCTGAATCAGCGCGATCGGAGTCTTCAGCTCATGTGAAACGTTGGAAATGAAGTCCTTGCGCATTTCGTCGACTTCTTCCTTCTCACGGATGTCCTTCTGCAGCTTCTCATTCGCCATCTGAAGCTGCAGGAAAGCACGCTCCAGCTGCGAACTCATCTCGTTCATATTATTGCCGAGAACGCCGATCTCATCGTGCTGGTCCCCGGTATAGCGCTTTGAAAAATCCAGCCGCGACATGCTTTTTGAGATTTCCGTCAGCTGCACCACAGGCTCCGTGATCCGCTCGGTCAGAATATTCACCATAAAGCCGGCGCCGATTAAAAGGATCAGCGACAGCCAGATAAAGGTGCGGCTGGAGAAGCGCGACGCAAGCATGATATTGTGAAGCGGCAGGGAAAGGATGAATTTCTTCATGTTCCCCTGGGGATCTTCCATATAGCCGAAGATCTCGAGGTATTCGTCGCCGGATCCCAGAACCACCCGCTGCAGGGTATAATTCTCCGCCTCCTGCAGGATGCGGACCGTCACCTCATCCGGGTTGTGATTCAGGAAATCCGCCTGGAGCCGCTCCATCAGAAAGTCCTGCTCGACCGGCGCGATCGTCCGCTGCATCATGAAAATCCATTCGCTCTGCCCCTGCAGCGCGAAATTGATATTCCGAAGCCGCGCCTTCTGAACCGCGTCCGAAAGCTCCTCTTCCGTCGTCGCAGAACTCTGTACCATCCGGGACAGCTCGCTGTAGGTCTCCACGAGGGCTTTCCGGTTTTCGCGGATATAGATCGAGTTCCAGAAGATCCGGTTCGTCACGAAGAAGGCCGCGATAATCAGCACGACCACGCTGATGAAAATCAGGAAGACTCTTGCGCGAAGAGACAGGTAGCGCCGTTTCATGCCGGATCTTCCACCTCAAATTTGTATCCGATGCCCCAGACTGTGTGAATGTAATTCTCCCGCGTCCCCATTTTGCTGCGAAGCTTTTTGACATGGGTATCGATGGTCCGGGCATCACCGAAATAGTCGTAATTCCAGACATTGTTGAGAATCTTCTCGCGGGAAAGCGCAATGCCCGAATTCTCGATAAAATAAGTCAGAAGTTCGAATTCCTTGAAGGAAAGTTCCACCGGTTCGCCGTCGATTTTCACGGTATGCGCTTTTTTGTCGACAACAATCGCACCGGCCGTGAGGATGTCCTCTTCCTCTTGGGCGCTCCGCCTCAGAAGCGCGTTCACGCGGGCAACGAGAACCTTCGGGGAGAAGGGCTTTACAATATACTCGTCCACGCCCAGCTTGAAGCCCCGAAGCTCGTCTGCTTCCTCGCCTTTTGCGGTCAGCATCATAACCGGGACTTTGCTGTAGCGTCGGATCTCCTCCAGCACACCGTAGCCGTCCAGCTTCGGCATCATCACATCCAGAATCACCAGCGCAATCTCTTTATCGTCGAAAAACTTTTTCAGCGCCTGCTCTCCGTCCGCGGCTTCAATGACCTTATAGCCTTCCCGGCTCAGAAAATCATTGACAAGCTTCCGCATGCGGTCCTCGTCATCGACCATCAGAATCTTCAGATTATCCATCGTTTTTCACCTCATCCGCCATCTGTTCCGGCGGTTTTCCCCTGTGTTACTGCGCGTTCTTTTTGTTGAAGGCGGCACGCTTTCTCAATGTCGGATCCAGGATTTTCTTCCGGATCCTAAGGTGCTTCGGCGTGACCTCCAAAAGTTCATCCGTATCAATAAAGTCCATGCACTGCTCGAGGCTCATGACTTTCGGCGTGACAAGCCTAAGCGCGTCGTCCGAACCGGAAGCCCGTGTATTCGTGAGCTTCTTGGTCTTGCAGACATTGACTTCCACGTCCTCCGAATGCCCGGTCTGCCCGATCACTTCGCCTGCGTAAACCTGCTCGCCGGGACCGATGAAGAGAACTCCCCGCTCCTGGGCGTTGAACAGGCCGTAGGTGATCGATTCGCCGGTCTCGAAGGCGATGATCGAGCCCTGTTTGCGGTAGCTGATGTCGCCCTTGTAGAGATCATAGCCGTCGAAAATCGTATTCATGATGCCGTTGCCCTTGGTATCGGTCATGAAATCGCCGCGGTAGCCGATCAGTCCTCTCGAAGGGATCTGGAACTCGAGCCTTGTATAGCCGCCCTGGCCGGTGCCCATGCCCAGAAGTTCGCCCTTCCGCTGCGCAAGCTTCTGGATTACCGCACCCGAAAACTCTTCCGGAACGTCAATTAAAACCTGTTCCATCGGCTCAAGTTTCCGGCCGCGTTCATCAAGTTTTGTAATGACCTCGGGCTTACTGACCGCAAATTCGTAGCCTTCGCGGCGCATGTTCTCGATCAGGACCGACAGATGCAGCTCGCCCCGTCCGGAAACCTTGAAGCAGTCCGTCGAATCCGTCTCTTCCACCCGGAGCGACACATCGGTATTGAGTTCCCGGAAAAGCCGGTCCCGAAGGTGTCTTGAGGTGATGTATTTGCCTTCCCGTCCCGCAAGCGGCGAGTCATTGACAATGAAGTCCATTGAAATCGTCGGCTCGGAAATCTTCTGGAAAGGAATCGGCTCTGTATCAAGCGGCGAACAGATCGTATCGCCGATTGCGACATCCGAAATGCCGGAAATTGCGACAATATCGCCGAATTTCGCTTCGCGGCATTCCACCCGCGAGAGGCCGTCAAACTGATAGAGCTTGCTGATCTTGATCCGCTCTTTTTTCGCGGAATCATGCGCATTTACGAGAATGCATTCCTGGTTCACGGAAAGCGTCCCGTCCTCGATTTTGCCGATGCCGATCCGGCCGACGTACTCGTTGTAGTCGATCGTCGAAATCAGTACCTTCATCGGTTCTTCCGGGTCGCCCTCCGGCGCCGGGATGGTTTCAATAATCGTTTCAAACAGCGGTACCAGATTCTCCTGCGGATCCGTAAGGTTCCGCACTGCAAAACCGCCTTTTGCCGAAGCAAAGACGAACGGCGCCTCCAGCTGTTTATCATTCGCATCAAGGTCCATCAGGAGTTCCAGAACCTCGTCGATGACTTCCTCGGGCCGCGCCTCCGGACGGTCGATCTTGTTGATGCAGACGACGACCGAAAGGTCCAGCTCCAGTGCTTTTCTGAGCACGAACTTGGTCTGCGGCATCGCGCCTTCAAATGCGTCGACAACAAGGACAACGCCGTCCACCATCTTAAGGACGCGTTCGACTTCGCCGCCGAAATCCGCGTGTCCGGGGGTGTCGACGATGTTGATTTTCACCCCTTTATAAAAAACTGCCGTATTCTTGCTTAAAATGGTGATCCCGCGCTCCCGCTCGATATCGTTCGAGTCCATGACGCGCTCCACCACTTCCTGGTTTTCACGGAATACGCCGCTCTGCCTGAGAAGCCCGTCGACCAGCGTGGTTTTTCCGTGGTCGACGTGTGCGATGATTGCGACGTTTCTGACATCCTCCCGTCTCATATGATTACTGTTTTTCCTCCTCCATATAGACAGTCTTTCCGCCGATTTCTGCGAAAAGACGCTGTTCTCCTCTGATGATTTCCGCTTTTCCGGCGGAAAGTTCTGTAATTTTCTTGATGATCCGTTCCGTTTCCTCTGCCGGTACCGGAAGTTCCATCTGCACCCGGTCCGTGTACAGGATTTCTCCGGGCGTCAGGCCTTCGGACTCCGCAAGATAACGAATTTTCCCGAACAGCGTATAGTCCGAACGGATTGTCAGGATATCTGCCGGCATGAAATCCGCGATTACCGCATGGGAAAGACCGTCTTTTGCGGATTTCGAATACGACCGCACGAGCCCGCCGGTTCCGAGAAGCGTTCCGCCGAAATACCGCGTCACGACAATCAGGGTATCCGTCAGTCCGGATCCCTCGATCAGAGCGAGGATCGGGTGCCCCGCAGTGCCGGAGGGTTCGCCGTCATCCGAGCTCTTTTTCGTTTCGCCCTTTTTTCCGAGCACATAAGCATAGCAGTGATGGCGCGCGTCATAGTGCTTCTTCCGGATCTCCTGGAGCACCGCCTGCACTTCCTCTTCGCTTGTCACATGCCGGACATCGGAAAGGAAACGCGACTTTTTTTCTTCATATTCACCCGCGCCGGCGCGGTAGACCGTCCTGTAAACCTGTTCCATACGCTTTAATCAATTCTTCTTGACAGCACCACAAAACGACCTGTCGGCGTGTGATAGCTGCAGGTTGACAGGATCAGGATCTGTTCGCCGTACTCCGGCGTCACGCCGAAATCATACAGGGACTGTTCCTTCGAATTGGACACGAGCTCATCGAATTCGGATTCGGTCAGGGATCCGCCATAAGCATAAAAACGGAAGCCGGAATAGTAGACGATCGTTTTCAGCACGGCAAAGATTTCATAGGTGCGGCGCTCGGTCAGCGTTTCGTAGGTGAATGTCCGGTGTGAAAGGCCGAACTCCTCATCATCGTAGTAATTCAGCGTCCCGAAAAAGAGTCCGCTTGACATGTTGTGGCCGTAAATGTAGAAGCAGTCGTCATCACTTGATGCGCCGGGCCCGACAAAGGGCGTCCCGCCCCTGGAATCCACACCGTAAATTGTGCGCCGCGAATAGAACTCCGGATCATCCGGCTTGTACATGACCGGGTAATCAATCAGTGTCCCCTCCATGTACAGCCAGCCATCGTAATCGGGGTTGATATCGTGGAACACGGCATACTGCGAGACGAAATCCGAGCCTTCGCCGCCGGAGCCGTTTTCTGTCCCGTCGCCTTTCACAGCCCCGGAACCCTGGCCGGTCCCGCCGGGCAGCGTGGCTGCTTCCTCTTCGCTCTCATTCGCATTCTCCCGGGCTCTTTCGGCAGAGGCCGAAGACGCGATTTCCTTCAGGTCGTCGATGACACCCTGCTCCTCGCTTGCATTACGATAGTAGTTAATGATCATCATCATGGACACGCCGAAGACGATCAGGCAGACCCCCAGAAGCAGAGAAATGATAATCCTTAAGGTCCTTTTTTTATTAGCATTTTTGGTCTCGTTTGTCTTGTCCATTTTCCCCTTTCGCACGGTACAGGCATTCTGTTCCGTGACTGCACAGAAAATCAGCATATATTATACTAAAAAAAAGCCCGTTCGTCAATCCATGCGAAAAAGTGTTCGAAGTCCCTTCTCCGCTTACAGGGATTGTACAAAGAGCCCAGTCAGATCAAATTTTTCGAAAAAAGCAAAATGCAATATTGACAATGAATGAAAATAACAATATACTAAAGCTAATCTAGATCTGGAGGTAATCCCATGGGAAAATATGTTATTAAGCAGACCAAGTCCGGTGCTTTCCGCTTCAATCTGAAAGCCGGCAACGGTGAGATTATCGGTACTTCCGAAACCTACACTGCCCTGAAGACCTGCGAGAACGGTATTGCGAGCGTCACCAAGAATGCACCTGCGGCCGCCATCGAAGACCAGACCGTCGAAGGTTTCGAGAAGGAAAAACACCCGAAGTTCGAGATCTACCTCGACAAAGCCGGTGAATTCCGCTTCCGCCTGAAAGCCTCGAACGGCGAAATCATCCTTGCCAGCGAGGGCTACAAGTCCAAAGCCGGCTGCAAGAACGGCATCGAGAGCGTCAAGAAAAACGCCGGCTCCGAAACCGTCAACCTCACCGAAGAAGCCTGACGCCCTTCCCGGACGCGGCCTCCCGGACGCGACCCTGACGCAGGGGCCGCGGATAGTCGCAACCCGGACACAGCTTTCTGTCTGACAGATATCCGCTTCCCGGGCTAAAGCTCCGGAATTTCGATTTTCTACGAGGCATCTGCCTTCGGCCGCTGCCTCTTGAAGTTCCGGGTCCCTTCGGCAACTCAGAAAAACGAAACCGCGCAAGCATTTGCTCTGACGGCAAAG
>CADCPV010000377.1 GCA_902803345.1 uncultured Eubacteriales bacterium
ACGCTGACAATCGGCGAGCCGCTGTACCCGGATCAGAGTCTCGGAAAGGCGGAGCGCGAGGAAGATCTGACGAAGCGCTGTCATGCGGAGATCTGCAGGCTTGCGGGGATTGAGCCTTCGGAGAATATTTATCCGCCGGTTTTCAATGATTCGAAGCGGATTGATTATTATACGACGGAGTATGGCATCGGCTATAAAGGCTCGTGGTAAGGAATCACCAGGCGGGGAGTTTTGAGCATGAAAATTCTGATCATCAACGGTTCGCCTGCGGGGGAGAACAGCATCACTCTGCAGACCATGAAATATCTTGAAATCCGATACCCGGAACATGAGTACCGGGTGCTTCATGCAGCACGCCGGATCAAGGCAATTGAAAAGGATTTTTCGGAAACGGAGGACCTGGTTCTCTGGGCGGAGCTCGTCGTTTTTGCTTACCCGGTCTATACGTTCCTCGCGCCTTCCCAGCTGCACCGGCTGATTGATCTTCTGAAGCAAAGCGGGCTGGATTTCTCAGGAAAATTCGTGACGCAGCTTTCCACTTCCAAGCATTTCTATGACAGTACGGCACATGAATACATCCGTGAAAACTGCCTCGACCTCGGGTTTTCATACCTGCCGGGGCTTTCGCAGGATATGGAGGACCTGCTCACAGAACAGGGAAGGAAAGACGCGCGGATGTTCTTTGAGCATCTGATGTTTTCGGTGGACCAGGGATTCTGTGAGAAGAAAGATCCGGACAATTCTTCGGAACAGCCGCTGGTCCTGTATCGGGCAACGGTTCCGGACCTTTCAGCTGAAAAGAAATCCGAAAAGCGGGTGGTTCTGGTTGCGGATCTTGAATCAGGGAATGACCGCCTCCTCTCGATGGTTCAGCGTTTTCAGGCTGTGCTCCCTTATGAATGCACACTTGTCAACATTGCTGAATTCCCCTTCGCGGGCGGATGCCTCGGCTGTTTCCACTGCGCGTCAGACGGGAAGTGTGTTTATAAGGATGGCTTTGACAGCTTCCTTCGGGAGAAGATCCAGTCGGGAGATTCGATTGTCTATGCTTTCTCCGTAAAGGATCATTCGATGGGGGTCCGGTTCAAGATGTACGACGACCGGCAGTTCTGCAACGGCCATAGGACCGTGACGATGGGCAGTCCGACCGGGTATCTTGTAGACGGCGCGATGAGCCGGGAAGAGAACCTTCGGATTATGCTGCATGCGCGGGCCGGCGTCGGCGGGAATTATCTTGCTGGTATCGCCTGCAGCGAAGATGCGTCCGTCGATCAGGCAATTGACCGGCTGGCAGCGGAGCTTTCTTACGCACTGGAGCATGGCTACACACAGCCCGCAGATTTCTACGGCGCGGGCGGAAAGAAGATTTTCCGCGACCTGATTTATCAGATGCAGGGCCTGATGAAAGAAGACCACAGATTCTACAAAAGGAGAGGCTTTTACGATGATTTTCCGCAGAAACACAAAGGAAAGATCCTCGCGATGTATCTTGTGGGCGGAATGATGCGGAATAAAAAGCTGCAGAAAAAGCTCGGCGGAAGGATGACGGAGGGCATGATGATGCCCTACCAGAAAATGCTGGAAAAAGCGAGACAGGGGAAGTTATGATCGCAAGAAAACTGACAAGGGAAGATCTTCCGGATGCAAACCGGATCTCGGCTTTTGCCTTTCATGCACGGCTGGAGGATCCTGAAAAACTGAATGTTATCCCCGAGGATGATCCGTCCGAACAGTGGGGCGCCTTTTCGGAAGACGGCGTCATGGCGGCGCGGATTATCAACAACCGTTTTGAGGGATATCTCGACGGAAATCCGGTGAAAAACGGCGGAATCGGATCCGTTTCGACACTCCCCGAATACCGGGAACAGGGTGCGGTGCGGGCAGTTTTTGAGAAACTGCTGCCGGAAGCATACCGGCAGGGAGAGGTGATTTCAACACTGTATCCCTTCAACCATGCCTTTTACCGCAAATTCGGCTACGAAACCGTCTGTGTGCGGAATATTTATCACTTCAGTCCGGCAGTTCTCAGAAACTACCGCTTTTCTGGAACCGCGCATCCGTACCGGGAAGGAGACCCGGTATCGGATTACTTCGCACTGTACCGTGAATTTGCGGCAAACTATAATTTCATGCTCGAGCGGGATGAGAAGTGGATGGCGGACCGCCTGAAAAGCGTGCCGCTCCGGGACCGCCGCTTTGCCTATCTGCTGTCGGAAGGAGATGTGCCGAAAGCTTATCTGATATTCCAGGATATCCGACACGATCCCGCGGCAATTCTGAAGGTACAGGAATTAGCGTGGAAGGATCGCGCAGGCTTTGAAATGATTCTCGGCTTTCTCGGACGTTTTACAGCGGATTACGGAGAAATCCAGCTTCCGCTGCCTGCAGGTGTCGAACTGCATTCGGTTCTTCGGAGCAGCCTTGCGTATGATGTCACGAAGGAAACCCGCCAGGACTTTATGGTCCGGATCATCAATGCCGAAAAGCTGCTTTCTTCGATCCGGCTGCCGGATTGCTGCAGTTTTGTCATTCAGGTGACAGATGAGATGATCCCGGAAAATAACGGCTGTTTCCGCGTGAAAAGCAGGACGGGAGAAGAGAATCTGTCAGGGAATACTGTCGAGCGCTGTGAGGATCAGCCGGACCTTGCGGTGTCGGAACGCGCGCTCGGACAGCTTGCGACAGGCGCTGTGAGTCTTCGGGAAGCATTGCTTCGGTCGGACACGGTGCTTACTGCAAAGGAAGAGCTTCTGTCCCGTGTGTTTGTCCGGAAGGATCTGTTTATCGAGGATCATTTCTGAAGTTTTATGGGATTTCTCGGCTCCGCTTC